>DATJOY010000096.1:0-7624 GCA_035506695.1 Dissulfurispiraceae bacterium | reverse complement strand
GCAACAACAACGCATATCTTTGAAGTACCGGGATCGACCCCGGCGATTATCTGGCCGGTCCTCTTTCTTTTCCTATCCGACATGATTTCCAGCCCTCCTTCCGGTCACTTTTTTTGCAGTGCTTTTCTTTTTTTCCGTTTTCTGTTTGTGCTTTTTCATGTCGTTATCAGCCGTCCTGGAGATTTCCTTTCCCTCCGGCTTCAGCGGTTTGACGACTATCTTGTCCATGAACCTGAGGTCTATATACTCGACCGTCATGTTGCGCCTGACAAGTTCTTCTCTCACAAAGTCGAGCTTTTCCAGTTTCCTGACCAGGTCGCCCGCCCCGACCTTGACCGGCAAATTGTCCACCTGCATTGTGATGTCCTCCGGCCTGTCGCCTGAAAGTTCGATATTACCTCTGTGGGCCGACATCTTTCCGTCATACAGAACGCCGGCAAGTATGATGGCTTCATCATATGCCTCCTTGCAGGAAACCGGATCAATTTTTACGACCGGAAGAAAGTAGGATGAATCCTCCCTGATCTCCTCAAGCCGCAGCCCATCCCTGTCTACAAGATAAGGCTTTTCGCCCGCCGATAAAACAGCAACCGCGACCGCTTCGGTTATCTGGACCGTGATTTTTCCGGTCAGGTCTTTCCGTACCACCGCATCTTTTATCCATGGTGACTTCTTCAATCCGCGGTAAATGTCCCCGACGGAAACTGAAAACAGCATGCCCTGCTTTGAGCACCCGCTCAGCGACAGCAACTCCTCATAAGTCAGGTGCCTGTTGCCGAAGAAATTGACCTCCCTGATGCATAAATGATTATATGCGAGGAGCGCGCCTCCCGTCAGCACAACGGCTGTTGCCAGACCGGTGACAACAAAATAAACACGCCTTATGGTTGTTACAGCCTTCTTTTTCTTACCTGAGTCCATGGCCTTTCGTCAAGCCCCTGCATCTTCCCCTATTGCGGATTTAAGTATCTCTTCGATCAGGTCCCCGAAATCCAGCCCGGCAAGTTTTGCTATCTTCGGCAGCAGGCTCGTTTCAGTCATGCCAGGTATAGTATTGACCTCGAGCAAATAGGTCCTGTGGTCGGGCGTCAGGATAATATCCACCCTTGTAGCGCCGGAGCACCCGAGTGCGTCATGAGCGCACAGGGCAACCGCCCTGAGTTCCGCATAGTCTTCTTCACTCACTTCCGGAGGTAGTATATAACTCGTCATGCCGGGAGTGTATTTCGCCTCATAATTATAGAATTCGGCAGAGGGCCTCACCTCGACGCCTCCGAGTGCCTTCTGCCCCAGGATGCCTATCTGTATTTCCTTTCCTTTAATGTATTGCTCGACAATGATTTTGTCTCCGTATTTTAAAGCGTCACCGAGGGCGGCTTCGAGTTCGTCTCCGTTCTTTACTATATGAACACCTATACTCGATCCTTCGGTGGCAGGTTTGATGACCCAAGGCATTCCGAAATCTATCATTGATCCGCCGACAAGACAGCCCGGTGCAAGAGCATGAATATCGTCAGGTATTTCGTCTTTCCGGAGTATGACAAACGGCGGCACCGGGACGCCGTGATACCGGAATATTTTTTTCGATGCTTCCTTGTCCATAGCAAGGGCTGAGGCAAGTACGCCCGACCCTGTATACGGTATTCCCATCACTTCAAGATATCCCTGGACCGCGCCGTTTTCTCCATGCCCTCCATGCAGCGCAATAAAAACCATCTCGACCTTTTGTGACATAATGGCCGAATGAATATCGCCGGCAGCATCGATGAAAACTGCATCGTAGCCGCGTTCCTGCAAGGCCTTGAAAACCGCGCCTCCGCTCTTGAGGGACACTTCTCTTTCCGCAGAAGTCCCTCCAGCAAGGACCCCTATCCTCTTTTTTGTAGTCATAATTCTTTCAGTATCTCCTCGCCGATCTTATAAACGTCTCCCGCACCCAGCGTAAGCACTACGTCACCCGGCCCGAGTTGAGAAAGCAGGGTACTTACTAATTCTTTCCTGTCCGGCACATGATCTGCTTTCACAGAGCCTATATCTCGTATTTTTGAGAGCAGCGCCTTAGAATCAATTCCCTCTATCGGCGGTTCGCTTGCGGCATAAATGTCGAGAAGATAGAGCCTGTCGGCAGCGCCGAAGCTGAGCGCAAAGTCATCCATGAGATCGCGTGTCCTTGTATACCTGTGCGGCTGGAATACGACAACAATGCGTTTGTCGCTGAAGCATTCTCTGGCCGCTTTGAGGACCGCCCTGATCTCCACCGGATGATGCCCGTAGTCGTCATAGACTCTGATGCCCTTTACCTCTCCCCTAAGCTCAAACCTGCGCTGGATCCCGCCAAAACTCCCGAGACCGTTCCTGATCGTCTCAAGCGGAACTTGCAGTTCCATCGCCGTCAGGATTGCAGCAAGGCTGTTCAGCACGTTGTGGACACCCGGCACCGGCACAGTGAATGTGCCGAGTGAGTCGCCCTTGAATATCGCCTCGAAGCTCATCTTGGCCCCATCGTACCGGACATTCTTTGCATACATATCAGAGTTGTGGGAGAGCCCGTACGTCAGGACCCTTCTCTTTATCTGGGGGATGATCGTGCGCGTATGTTCATTTTCAGTGCACACGATTGCGACACCGTAAAACGGGACCTTATTTATGAAGGAGAGGAAGGCACCTTTCAAGGTATCGATGTCTCCGAAATAATCCATGTGTTCCTTGTCGATGTTTGTGATAACAGCTATGGTCGGGCTGAGCTTGAGGAATGAGCCGTCGCTCTCGTCGGCCTCGGCCACGAGGAATTCGCCCTGTCCCAGCCTGGCATTGCTTCCCATGGCCTTGAGTTTGCCGCCGATTACTACTGTCGGGTCAAGTCCTCCCTCGCCGAGAATGGTCGCAACAAGTGAAGTGGTTGTTGTCTTGCCGTGCGCCCCCGCGACCAGGATGCCGTATTTGAGCCTTCCGAGTTCCGCCAGCATTTCGGCCCTGGGGATGACTGGTACAGCCCGGTCCTTTGCAGCAAGCACTTCGGGGTTTGTCGGAGAAACAGCCGAAGATATTACCACTACATGCGCATTGTCTATATTCTTCTCGTCATGGCCTACAAAAATCCTGATACCAAGACCTTTGAGCCTTGCGGTTGTATCCGACTCACGGATGTCCGAACCGGTGACCTCATATCCCAGGTTGTGCAGCACCTCGGCAATGCCGCTCATGCCGATGCCGCCTATGCCCACAAAATGAATTATCCTGTATTGATTGAACATTGCGTCACCCTTTTCTCATGAGTCCCATCGAAAGGTCTACAATCTTCTCAGCTGCATCCGACCTTCCGAAGGCCTTCGAGGCCTTCTGCATCTCTCTTCTCTTTTCCGGATGGTCATAGAGTTCCCTTATGGCCCTTGCAGCAACCTCCCCGGTAAGGTGCCGGTCGAGTATCACCTTTGCGGCGCCCATATCTTCAAGCTTTCGCGCGTTGAATTCCTGGTGATTCGAAGCAGCGTGCGGATAAGGGACCAGGACCGCCGCCTTGCCGATCGATGCGATCTCAGAGAGTGTGGTCGCCCCCGCTCTGCAAATGATCATATCTGCGACGGCGTAGGCATCCGACATCCGGTATACGAATGGGAGCACCTTACCCTTGAATCCCAGCCTCCTGTATGCTTCGGTAACGCTTTGCAAATCCTTCTCCCCTGTCTGATGAAGAAATTGGATATTTTGTCTTAAATCGAGCAGGTAATGCAACGCTTCGGTCAGCGCATTATTTATCGCCGTGGCACCGAGGCTGCCTCCGAAGATAAGGATGGTGAAGCGGTCCTTATGGAAATCGAACACTGAATGCGCATCCGCGGTTTCTTTAGACAGAACCCTTTTTCTTACGGGATTGCCCGTCAGGAAGGTCTTTTCGCGCGGGAAGAACGACATACTTTCCTGGTAAGTAACGGCGACGACATCGGCAAAATGGCCGAGGAAACGGTTCGCAAGTCCCGGCACGGAGTTCTGCTCCATGATAAGCGCCGGGATGCGCCTTAGTCGAGCAGCCACGACCATGCCCACAGATGCGTAGCCACCGACGCCTATAACGATCTGGGGATGGACAGACGAAATAATGCTGAGCGACTGGAAAATGGCCGCGATAAACAAGTATACAGCCTTTATCTTTCCTATAATTGATTTTCCGACCATCCCCTCTGCCTTCAGGAACTCTATCGGGAATCCTTCCTTCGGGATCACCCGCGCCTCGATACCATGTTCTGTGCCGACAAAGATGACCCTGCCGGAGGGGTCCCTCCTGATGAATTCCTCTGCAACAGCGATTCCGGGAAAGAGATGACCGCCGGTACCGCCACCTGCAATGATGACCCTCATGATCTTTTCCAGCTCTTTCTGAAGCGGCGTTCCTTGCTGCGCTTGTCTCCCTTTGACTGGAAGTACCCCTTTCCAAGGGCGTACTGGCTGGTCTTCGGCGCCTCTCCGTTAAACAGAGTTTCATCCGGCTGCCTGCTCTTTATATGCAGTATCTCCTGTCCCTGTTTCGACTGCTCCCTGAAACGCGAAACATTAAGAAGCAGACCGGTTGCCACCATGCTCACGACCAGTGAAGAACCTCCGTAGCTTATAAAAGGCAGTGGCAGCCCCTTTGTCGGGACGAGTCCGGTAACTACTGCGAAATTGAAAACCGACTGCACCGCAATCATGAGCGAAATGCCTGAAGCAATATAGTACGCAAACGGCTCTTCGAGTTTTCTCGCTATCATAATGCCCCTGATGAACAGGCAAAAGAAGAGGGCAACAACAATCGCGGCGCCTATAAATCCAAGCTCCTCGCCGATCAGGGAAAAAATAAAATCGGTATGTACCTCCGGCAAAAAAGAAAGCTTCTGTCTGCTTTCACCAAGTCCGACCCCCTCAAGACCGCCGCTTCCAAAGGCAATAAAGGACTGGGTCAGCTGAAAACCCGCGCCCTGCGGGTCTTTCCAGGGATCAAGGAACGCAACCACCCGCTTCCATCTGTATGGCTCGGAAATAAGCTTTATCACAACCGGGATAGCTACAAAGCCAAGCGATAAGATATACCTTAGCCTGATCCCGGAAAGGAACAGCATCGCTATAGTCAGGACTGCGAGGCTCATGGTTGCGCCGAAATCGGGCTGTTTCAGAAAGACGATCTGAAAGGCCGCCATGACTGAAATCGGGACCACAAAGGAAACAAATTTGTCTTTATTGAATGACGGCAGACTCATATACCAGGCCAGGAAAATTACCATCGATAGTTTCACCAGTTCGGAAGGCTGGAAGCTCGACGGCCACAGTCTGAGCCATCTGCGCGCCCCACCGGCACTGATGCCGAGACTCGTAAATACGAGAAGCAGGCAGATGAGCGAAATAACGAGAAGGGGAATAACCATCTTCTTCAGCCAGTTAAGGGGCACCTTTGCAGCCAGGAGCATGGCGACAACACCGATCAGTACAGTGAAAAACTGTTTCTTGACGTAACTGAACTGAGTGACAGCGCCGCTCAGCGCCTTTCCCTTCTGCTGGAGTGCAGGTGAGACAACTGATGTCGAGCTGTAGACGGCTGTGAGGCCGATCAGGATCAGCATCACGACAAGTATAACGATCATCTTGTCAACCCGTCCCGTCATAATTCCGCCACCAATTTCTTGAATTGCCTGCCGCGGTCCTCGAAGTCGCTGAACATATCAAAGCTGGCACACGCCGGCGAAAGCAGCACCACGTCTCCCGGCGCCGCAGCCCGGCTTGCCTTTGCAACCGCATTCTTAAAATCATATCCGGCCATAATGCATTCGGTGACATCACAGAGCGCCTTGCTCATCTTCCCTGCGGCGTCGCCTACGAGGACCATGCACTTTACCTTCTCCTTCACAAGAGATCTTAAAAGAGTGAAATCGCTGTCCTTGTCACGGCCCCCGGCAATTAGTATAACCGGCTCTTTGAAACCTTCGAGCGATTTCAGCACAGCACCGACATTCGTACCTTTCGAGTCGTTGATATACGCAACCCCGCCGAGTTCTCGCACAAACTCGAGCCTGTGTTCGAGGCCGGGGAATTCAGCAAGGGCCTTCTTTATCCCGCCTATACCGCAGCCGGCAAGACACGCCATAAGGGCTGCTGCCATACCATTTTCGACATTATGGACACCCTTGATCCTGAACAATCCGGGTTCGAGGACACATGAAGCATCCGGAGGTTGTAAGCCTGGGCCGATTTGCAGCAGTTTGCCGGCAGGAAGATTGAAGAATATCTTCCCGTTTTCATAATAAACGCCTTCAACCTTTCGCTTCCTGCTGAAATAAAAAAAGGCCGGTTTTTGTTTATTAATGCTTACAATATTCTCTATTGAGCCGGTCAGCGGATCGTCCGCGTTAAGAACGAGAAAATCCGAGGCTTCCTGATTGAGGGCTATCCTGCATTTTGCTTCTATATATGCGTTCATCTCGTGGTAACGGTCAAGGTGGTCCGGTGTCAGATTCAGGATGGCCGCGCCTTTTGGCCTGAAGCCCTCTATGGTTTCAAGCTGGAAGCTCGACAGTTCCGCAACCATATATCGCGCATTCATCCGCCCGGATTTAATAATATCGTGTATTTCGGCAGCAAGTGAATTGCCGATGTTTCCGCCGAGGACAGTCCCTATTCCGCCGCTCCTCAGCATCTCGTTCAGGAGGGCCGTTGTGGTGGATTTTCCATTGGTCCCGGTAACGGCAAGGAATTCGGGGATTGCACCTGTGACACCGGACCGGAGTATCTGAAATGCAAGTTCGAGTTCGCCGATGACCCGGACTCCGCTGGTCCGCGCAACTGATAGTGGTTCTATATCTGAGGGGACACCGGGGCTTACTACGATAATATCTGCCGATTCAAATATATCTGCAGGATGGCTGCCGAGCGCCAGAGAGACGCCTGGATCGAGAGCTTTTATGAATTCATCCAGCTGTTGCGGCCCCTTCCTGTCGGTCACCGTTACCTTTGCCCCCAGACGGGCAAGCAGGTTCGCTGCGCCGACGCCGCTCCTGGCAAGACCGACTACGGTGATATTTTTTTCATAAAAAGCCGTCCTCATTATGGATGAAAATATCCGTCTCCCTTTTCGATACCGCCATTGCGGCAAGCCCGCAATACTTCAAAATAAATCTCAGCCTGACCGGAATGACAAAAACTGTTAAGGCCATGTTCAGGGCGCAATAACTACGAGATTCCTCCGGCCGAATCATTCTCGGCCCTTACCCCGCTGCCTTTCTTCTTAGACCTCTTTTTCTTTTTGGTCTTTCCCTTCTTGTTGCCTTTCTTGCCCGTCTTGGATTTGGATGACTTATGTTTATTCTTCAGCTTATGGGACGCATATACCACAGGGCTTTCTTCGGAGATCGAAGTGTAATAGATCTCCGACTCCCTTTTCTTCGCCAGCACGTCCTCGCCGTGTGCCAGAAGGGTGGAGGCATCATGCCAGAGCTCGTTTCGCACCGATTCACCGAGCACGGCGGCGATCAGCACGCTGTCGCCCTTTTGGCCCGCACATACAAAGCAATGCCTGGCGGCCTTTGTATAGCCGGTCTTGCCTCCAACCACATCCTCGTCGGACCACAGGAGATGGTTGGTGTTCTTTACAAATATCTTC
>DATJOY010000095.1:0-9922 GCA_035506695.1 Dissulfurispiraceae bacterium | reverse complement strand
GCAATCTCAGCGTCCTGAAAGAGCACGGACAGTTTAATGCAAACTTGTCTGTATTCTTCTGCGAAGTAGTCCCACAATGACTTACTTCTGTCTTGAAAATAAAGGGGCAGGTTTCTAAGAATATGTTCGACATAGCCGTATGACTGGCGGCAATGGTTCCACACCTCGATCGAAAATTCTCTCAACTCAGGAAAGACATGAAGCAGGAGACCATCTTTTTCCATTTGCTTGATTGCTGAATAAGAGTCGTCAACCATTAGGATGTGCCGCAGTTCCTCGGCTATCCGTTCGACGGCCGCATCCCGGATAAGCGCGGCATGCGTCCTGACGGCCGTTGATGTATGAACTTCTATCTGAAAACTCAGGGTTGCCGAGAAACGGTACACCCGCAGGATTCGCAGCGGGTCACTTATAAGATTATCTTCCGAGACCATCCTTATTATGCCGTATTTCAGGTCGTTCAGCCCGTTAAAAGGATCGATGATTATTTTATTTGAACTTTCTCTTTCTGCTTCCGGCTTCAGGCTTTCCAGCTTCAGCACCGGTATTGCCATTGCATTGATCGTGAGGTCCCTGTCGGCAAGATCGTCCTGGATGGAAGGGCCTCGCATCTTGCAAAGATCGACATATTCGTTGTTCTTTGCGACACGCACAATACCGAAATCTTTGTCCAGCACGATGAAAGACCCATCGGAGAAATCTGCAAAAGACCTGCCGATCTCGAAAATGTCTCCCTTAACGGCGATATCGGCATCCTTAACCGGCCGGCCTAAAATCATGTCCCTGACAGTGCCGCCGACCATAAAAGCCTCTTGGCCGAAATCTTTTCCTTCGGCGTAGCGCTTAAAAAGTTCTGTCAGTACAGCTCCCATACCCAAAAGCCTCCTTTGGAAAATGCTGCACACTTATTATAATAGAATAACAGATGTCCGAACGAAAGGAGATACAACTATGAAGGGAAAAGCATTATTGGGCGTATTTATTTTGACGATTACCGCCGCGTTTGTCTGCCAGGCCTGGGCTGGTACATACGATTCATGCACCCCGTGCCACAACGGCCGCACGGCCCCCGACCTGAGGGGAAGGTTCTCATCAGCAGAAGAATTGATCAGGGCGGCCAAGAGAGTGAAGAACCCGCTGATGGCGAATATCCAGGTTAATGAACCTTTGCTCAGAGATGCGGCAAAAGACCTCGGCTTGAAATAGGGAGGTTGCTTAAGACAGATACCTCGCCGGATTTGCGCTTATGCACTCATAAATAACGTCATGATCAAATAAATCTCCGAGAATGCCGGCTACCGCTTTTGCAGCTTCGGTGACTGACACTGAACCGCCGAGCAGTCTGCCGTGTATATCAGCCAGCCCTTCATGCGTGGAAACCGGTGTCGCAGCTCCCTTCGCTTCTTTAATGGAGTCCGAGACAATTATAATGCGATCATTCGGTTTCATCCTGAAGATCAGCTCGATGGTACCGGGATGCAGATGGAAAGGGTCTGCAATTATCTCAACGTAAAGGTCGCGATTTAACAGCGCGTATCCGGCTATCCCCGGCTCCCTGTGATGATAGGGGCGCATGGCATTAAACAGATGGGTAATGCCTCTTGCACCCGCCCGGTGGCCCGATTCCGCCTCAGCATAAGTTGCGTCGGAATGTCCCATGTTCACGATAATACCGCGGTCTGAAATTTTTTTTATAAGCGGAAGCGCGCCATCGAGCTCCGGAGAGATCGTAATGATCCTGATCACGTCTTCAAAGCCTTCAATCAGTTGGTCGAGACTGCGGTCTGAGGGTTCGATTAAGGTCATTGCATTCAGACTGCCGCATTTCAACGGATTTAGAAACGGCCCCTCCAGGTGCATGCCGACAATTCTTGCAGGTCCGCTTTCCGCGTTACCGTATTTCTCGGCATTGAATTCAGATCTGAGTTTCGGCATTGAGGCTTGTACTTCCATAGCGTTTTTTATCAACGACATATTGTCTCTCATGATCCCCCGAGTCGCAGGATAGATTGTCGGGACGATTTCGGAGACGCCGTAAGAACCATGGATTTCAGCGATCTTCAGGATATGTTCGACATCCGAAGTGCGCGTGTCGTACCCGCCGATACCGTGCGTATGGACATCGATGACCCTCATGGAAATATGATACCACAGGGTCCGCGCCTTGAAAACATGGAAGTCTTTCCGATATCATGCCATAGTAATGGCTGAGAGGGAATATATCGAGCCGGGCAAATGGACAATCGAAGATATCGATGCACTCATAAGACAGGCCGCATTGATACAGCATGCCGGTGAGCGCATTGAGTTCCTCTCGCATGCCTTTCTCGGCATACCCTATCTTGCAAATACACTTGAGAGTGGTTTGGCTGCAGAAGAGACTTTTGTCATCAACCTCGCAGGCGTGGACTGTTTCACATTCATAGATTATGTCGAAGCTATGAGACTTTCTGCGTCATTTGATGAATTCAGGGAAAATCTGAAAGGGATACGATATCGCGGCGGCGCTGTTGCATACGAAAGAAGGAACCACTTCTTTACCGACTGGATCGAGTTCAACAACAGTGTGACTGATGCGACCAGGGCTATCGGGCTTGACAAAACAAAGACTGCGGGCAAAGAACTAAACCGGAAGGCTGACGGCACATACTATTTGCCGGGTATAAAGCCGACACAACGCGATATCAGCTACATTCCTGCTTCGTTATTGGACGGTAATATTTTGAGCAGAATGGAAACTGGTGATTACATCGGGATATATTCCGAACTTGACGGGCTTGATGTTTCGCATGTTGGCATCTTCATCAGACTATCCGACGGTCTTTTCATGAGGCATGCCTCATCCAGGAGGGAAATCAGAAGAGTAATCGATCAGGATTTCGCAGGATATGTGAAGAGCAGGCCGGGCATAATAGTGTTGAGGCCAAAAGGTTAACGGAGTTCCATTATCCTGATGGCAGATATGTACCAAAGTCTTTATAATGTGATTTGAAATCATATTCAGTCGCGAATTGCTGGATTTGATCTTGGTGCATTCTTGTTTTTGATCTGTTTGGCAGTATGAAAATCAGCTAAGGTATCGCTATAAAGCCTTTGGTACATATCTGCCATCAGGAGTCTGAATATTTTGGTCTATGCTTCGCTATCCTTCATTGATTCGATGGCAGAGCGCAGTTTAATAAGCAGGAGCAGTCCCGGAACTGCTATCGCTGCGCTGATAAGGAAGAAGACCGGCCAGCCGACTGTTTCCGCAACAAAGCCGGATGTCGGTGAGATAGCGATCCCTCCCAGTGCTGCAAGTGATGAGAGCAGGGCGTACTGTGTTGCGCTGAAGCGATGGTTGCACATGGTCATCAAGAGCGCCATGAAGGCCGCAGTACCCATGCCGCTTCCGAAATTCTCGAAACCGACGGCAAAGATAAGCATCCCGTAACTTTTGCCGGTTACTGCGAGGGCGGAAAAAGTGAGGATTGTGAAAGCCTGCACAATACCGAAATAAAGAAGTGAACGGAAGAGTCCGAGTTTGACCATAAGAGTGCCGCCTATGAGAGCACCGATTATCGTGGCAGCCAGACCGAACCCTTTGTTTATGGCACCTACATCTGTAGCTGAAAATCCCATGCCTTTTATCAGGAAGGCGCTCATGAGTGATGCGGCATAGGCATCTGCAAGCTTGTAGAGAATGATAAGGACCAGAAAGGAAATCGCCGAAGGTCTTGTGAAGTAATCTTTAAGCGGCCCGATGACGGCCTCCTCGACGGTGCGGGGCACCGAAACTGTCTGCGGCGGTTCAGGGGAAAACAGGGTGATGCAAAAGAATATTACCATTAGCGCAGCCATCAATAGGTAAGTATTGCTCCACCCGATCTGATCGGAGAGCACGAGGGCCAGGGAGCCTGAGATTATCATTGCGATCCTGTAACCCATGACGGCAACGGCCGCACCGGCGCCGCGCTCCTGCATATGAAGGATATCTGTCCGATAGGCATCGATGACGATATCCTGAGAAGCGGAAAAGAATGCAACTGTGAGGGCAATCATGCCGGTCAGGAATGGTGACTTTGCCGGCGAGCAGAAGGCTATTGAGGCGATGCCTGCGATCAACAGGGCCTGCGTTATGAGTATCCACCCCCGTCTCCTGCCGAAAAAAGGCGGTACAAAGCGGTCCATCAATGGCGACCAGAGAAACTTCAGCGTATAGGGAAGCGCAACTATTGCGAATATCCCGATGGTCCGCAGGTCGACTCCGTCAATAGCCATCCATGCCTGTAGGGTACTGACCGGGAGCGCTCTCGGCAGACCAGACGAGAAACCCATCAAAAGCACGAAGGCTATTCTCCGGTTGGTAAAGGCCTGCACATAGGGTGAAAGGTCGATTTTTACGACTGCACCTCCGGCATTTGTACTGGTAATCTTCCTGTAAATGGAGCGGCCCCGAGAAGACACTTTATCACCGCTTCCTGTGCCTGGACAGTTGGGTCGTATGCTGCAATCAGGACATCGGCATCTCCGAAATAGCGCAGCACATAAGGGCTGCCGAACGAGACGACAACAGACTTTTTTGCCCCGGATATAAGGCCGGACAATTTTCTGCATTCCTCATCGCTGATTCCTGAGGAACCCTTCCATGCCGCAACACTTGTAAAGAGTGCAACCAGCAAGGTATCCGAAACATGAGAATATGGCAATGCCGACTTAAGAGGAGAGTTGTCGAAAAGCATGGCTTCCCCGCCGAAAATGACGCGCATTCCTGAGGGATCGCGCAGGGGCAGGACACCAGGTGCATTTTTGAGCAGGGTGACGGCTTTCCGGGAAATTGTTTTGGACAGTAGGGCATGCTCCTTAAAATCCGGTTCAGCGGGGATTTCGATGTCGAGCCGTGACTTGGCTTCGATAATTCTGGTTACAGCGGCCTCGATAATGCCGGGTTCAAGCCTTTTTTCTTTAAAGGCAGAGAATAATTCATCCGCAGTTGCATCGGGATCTTCGGGATGCAAAAGAATGTCGGCGCCGGCCCTTAAACATTCCGTGCCGACATCTCCGAACTCCTTCAGAGCATGCATGTTCAGGGCGTCAGTTAGTACCAGACCCCTGAATCCGAGTTCTTCCCGTAAAAATCCGGTTATGATTTTCCGCGAAAGGCTTGCCGGCCTCGCATCGAGGGCTGGGACGCTCAGGTGACCGATCATTACGCTGCTTGTTCCGGCATCGATCGCTTTTTGAAAAGGCTTTATGTCGGTGTCCATGAGGTCGTCTCTTGTCTTGCGAATGACGGGAAGCGAGATGTGGGAATCCGTTGATGTAGCGCCATGTCCCGGAAAGTGTTTAGGGCAGCTGATGAGGCTGTTTCTTTCCAGTACTTCAATATATCTTGTACCGAACCATGCAGTAAGACCGGGTTTGTCCGAGAAGGCGCGCGTGCAAATGATGGGATTATCGGGGTCGGTGTTTACATCAAGGACCGGAATGAGCGGCATATTTATGCCGATATCTTTTGCCTCCGCGGCTATTGCCCCGATTAACCTGACAAGCAGATCGGTATCCTCTTCAAGTGAGGGGTCCACAGCCGCTGCTATCGCCATCTGGGAAGGGAAGGCGGTTGTCCCGTCGACCTGCTGCGCCGCGCCCCGTTCGATATCAGATGCAATTAAAAGTGGTATGCGCGCACGCGACTGCATTTCGGCTATGAAAGGCTTGATTTGATTTCTTTTTCCGCCGAAAAGAATGAACCCGCCGATTCCTTTTTCGATGAGCTTTAATTGTCTCCGCCGGTATTCAGGGTTGGATATCTTTTCGCCGTCAAGCCTGCTTATGATGACTTGATAGGCGAACTTTGCAGGCCCATCCGGAAAAAGCAGCATTTTTTTTGCCGTCATGACAAAAAGTTTATCAGATTATTGTTAATTGAGACAATCAACTTGTATTATATTGTAACTAACGGCACATGGGGGGCATATGTCGGATAATTTCCAGTTTTTTCATAAAGCCATCTTGGACCATATGATCTACACGATTGCGAAGGACCGGTATTCCGCCACTGACCGCGACAAATTCGTCAGCTTTGCCCTTTCGGTAAGAGACCTGCTTATGGAGCGCTGGATCAACACACAGCAGCAGTATTACACCTGCGACGCCAAGAGGGTATATTATCTTTCGCTTGAGTTCCTGATGGGCAGGCTGCTTGAAAGCAATATTACAAACCTGGGTCTTGTCGATGATTATCGTTACGCTGCCAGCGTTCTTGGGCTGAGCTATGATCAGCTCGCCGATATTGAAGAAGACGCAGGACTCGGCAACGGCGGTCTCGGAAGGCTTGCGGCCTGCTTTCTTGACTCGCTGGCCACGATGGGATATCCAGGATACGGGTACGGTATCCGGTATGAATACGGGATATTTTCGCAGCGCATAAGAAACGGTAACCAGGTTGAAGGTCCTGACAACTGGCTCAGATACGGCAATCCGTGGGAAATACCGAGGCCGGAGGTGCTCTATCCTGTTAAGTTTTACGGCTATGTCGAATCCTTCACCGGCGGCGACGCAAGGGTAAGGATGCACTGGACCGATTCGGAGGACGTCATGGCCATGGCATATGATTATCCTGTCCCCGGTTTCAGGAACGATACTGTCAACAACCTCAGATTGTGGGCAGCCAAGTCTTCGCGGGAATTCAATCTCGAATACTTCAACAGCGGGGACTATGTGAAGGCTGTTGAGGACAAGACGGTCAGTGAAAATATTTCAAAGGTGCTTTATCCCGATGACCAGTCCTTTGCAGGAAAAGAACTGAGGCTGAAGCAGCAATATTTCTTTGTCAGCGCGACCCTCAGGGACATCATCAGGCGGTACAAGAAATATCACAGCAAATATGATCAATTCCACGAAAAGGTCGCCATCCAGCTGAACGATACTCATCCGTCTATTGCGATCCCGGAGTTGATGCGCATCCTGGTGGACGAAGAAGACCTTGAATGGAACGATGCCTGGAATGTTACTACGCAAAGCTTTGCCTATACCAACCACACGATACTTCCGGAGGCACTTGAGACCTGGTCCGAAGGACTGCTGGGACATCTGCTGCCGCGGCATATGCAGATTATTCGCGAGATCGACAGGAGGTTTCTTATTCAGGTAGGCGAAACCTTCAGGGACGACCCGGAATGCAGGTCCAGGATGTCGATAATAACGGGCGATGGCGACCGCAGGGTCAACATGGCCAGGCTTGCCATTGTGGGAAGTCATGCCGTGAACGGCGTGTCATGGCTCCACAGTGAAATATTGAAGAAAGAGGTCTTTGCTGATTTCCACAGGATGTTTCCGGGGAGATTCTGCAATGTGACGAACGGCATTACACCCAGAAGATGGCTTATCGAGAGCAATAAGGGGCTTTCAGGATTGATTACCGAAGCCATCGGTACCGGATGGATGAAGGAGCTTGACGACCTGAAAAGACTCGAGCCCTTTGCCGAAGACGCGGAATTCAGGCGGCGCTTCCGCGAGATAAAGGCGGCTAACAAGCTGGAGCTTTCGCGCTGCCTCGAACAGAAGGCCGGCATATCGTTTCCGACCGACTTCCTGCTCGATTGCCAGGTTAAGCGGCTCCATGAATACAAGCGTCAGCTGCTGAATGTCTTCCATGTTATCACCCTGTACAATCGTCTTCGTGACGGGAAAGGGTCGCCTGCGCCCCGGACAGTGCTCTTTGCCGGGAAATCGGCGCCTGGATATTATCTTTGCAAGCTTGTCATCAAGCTCATCCATAATGTAAGCGACACAATAGAAAGGGACCCGCGAGTCAGGACACAATTAAGAGTAGTATTTGTGCCGAATTACGGGGTGACGCTTGCCCAGAAGATAATTCCTGCAGCGGAACTTTCGGAGCAGATTTCTACGGCGGGGTTCGAGGCCTCAGGCACAGGGAACATGAAGTTTGCCCTCAACGGCGCCCTGACGATCGGCACCCTCGACGGTGCGAATGTCGAGATTCGCGAGGAAGCGGGAGAGGATAACTTTTTCCTTTTCGGGCTGAAAGCGGATGAAATATTGAACATGAGGCAGGGATACAATCCGCATTATTATTACGAAAAGAATGATGAGCTTCATCGCATTATCAACCAGCTTCTCGACGGACATTTCTCTCCTGATGATCCGGGACTCTTTCATCCGATAGCCAGGACCCTGCTTGACGGAGATCGTTTCTTCGTTCTTGCGGATTATGATTCATATGTTCAGTGCCAAAATAATGTTGCTCAAGCTTACGGCGACAGGGAGCGATGGACAAAAATGGCGATCCTCAACGTGGCGCGGTCGGGCAAATTTTCGAGTGACAGGGCCATAAAGGATTATGCTGATAATATCTGGCATATCGGGAAGATCTCTTCACAGTAGTTGATGCGATATTATCTTTCAGAAGGGTTCGTACTCAAGAGGATTGAAACACCTTGTCTTTACGATATCCGGGGAGACGAACTGTATGAGCTTGATGAGGAGGGATTCAGCTTTCTTCTGTCCTGCTCCGGGCCGGAAGGATGTGTTTTGGATGACTCCTCAGGGGAGTTTGTCGATTACTGCATATCCCGGGGGATATTGACCGAGAACCCTGTTTATGCCGGAAGGCCTCCGTTAAGGTCTGCACCCGCACCTTCATTGCGTTATCTTGAATTCCAGATTACCGACAAGTGCAATCTCAAATGCAGGCATTGCTATGTCGGAGAATCCCGGAACAGGGAGATGTCAATTTCGAAGTGCAAAGCGGTGCTGGATGAGTTCGAGGCAATGCAGGGGCTGCGCCTCCTCATTACAGGGGGAGAGCCTCTTATGCACAGCCATTTCCCGGAGTTAAATCGCCTCTTGCCCAAATACGGCTTCAGGAAAATATTGTTTTCGAACGGGCTGCTCCTCAATCAGAAATATATCGCAGAGTTGCACGTCGATGAGTTGCAGATCAGCATAGACGGGATGGAACATGGCCATGATGCCGTCAGGGGGAAGGGGACATTTCGCAAGGCTGTCAAAGCGGTTGGGGAAGTTATCGACGCGGGTATGCAAGTATCAGTAGCAACAATGGTGCATCGTGAAAATCTGTCGGAGTTTGACGAAATGGAGGGCCTGTTTCGCGGACTCGGAATCAGGGAATGGACCGTCGATGTGCCATGTGTAGAAGGCAACCTTAAGGACAATAGTAGCCTTTGGGTCGATCCTGAGATCGGCGGCAGGTTCTTTAAATATGGATACGGAGGCGGATTGCATGGAGGCGAAAGGGGCTTCGGCTGCGGCCTCCATCTTGCGGCAGTACTCGCTGGAGGCGAAATCTGCAAGTGTGCCTTTTATCATGACCGGCCTGATGGAAATGTAATGGAAGGACTTGCAGCAGCATGGGAGCGCATCAGGCCGGTTGATCTTAAAGCACTCGACTGCACACGTGTGTCATGTGCGGTGCTTGACGAATGCAGGGGAGGGTGCCGCTTCAGGGCTGCGGCTGTTTCAGGGGATTTCCAGGGCACGGATCATGCCGTCTTCGGAGCTGAAAGAGACCTTTATAAATGTGCTTATTATGGTATAAAAGTGGAATAATCATAAATATAATTTGGGAGTTGCTATTCTACGTAAGCTTTGCTTGTTTTGAAAGGTTATTATGGTATAATGAAACAAGATGGGGCGGAGCCCTGAAATTTGTGTATACACAAGGGGGACAGATGACTATCAGGAAAGTTTCCAAAAAATCGACAACGACCTGCAAGTGCAAAGGTTCCTGCTGAGAGAGCAGGCTTGTTAATCGCAAACTGAAATGGGGTCCGACGGACCCCATTTATTTTATAATTTCATGCTGACTTCGAGGTGAGACTGTTATGACGGCCAGACTTATTTTAGTAATCCGGATACTTTGCATAACTCTTCCTTTATCTTGCGTAATTTCTGTTTCCGG
>DATJOY010000094.1:0-4575 GCA_035506695.1 Dissulfurispiraceae bacterium | reverse complement strand
ATGCCGATGGACGGCACCTTGATATTTAATGTCCGTTTGCTGTCGTGCGGGACCATCATGATTGAAACCGGAGTGAACAGCTGTTTTAAGAATCGCTTGATCTTATACATAGCGTATACTTTTTTTACCTCCTTTTTCGATGGAACCGATCAGATAGGCGGTATAGCCGTATTTGTTCAACAGGGTAACAGCGGCGCGTGCATCTTTCTCCCCAAGTACTATAACATATCCTATCCCCAGGTTGAACGTTTTTCTCATGTCCTCCTCTGGCACTCTTCCGAGTTTGCTGATTATTTCGAATACCGGAGGTACAGGCCATGATCCGGACTTTATGACAGCCGTAAGATTCTTGCCGAATATCCTTGGCAGGTTGCCTGTTAAACCGCCTCCTGTAATATGGGCCATTCCTTTTACCCTGATTCTGCCCTTGAGTGAGTTAAAGGCCTTCACATATATGCGCGTAGGCCGGAGAAGCTCCTCTCCTACGGTAGACTGCAACTCAGGAATGTAACTGTCGATTTTCAGCCTCTTCTTCTCAAAGAAGACCTTTCGGGCAAGAGAATAACCGTTGCTATGGATGCCGGACGAGCCAATGCCGATTACAACGTCGCCCTCTTTAATCGAAGACCCGTCGATAATATTCTTCTTTTCAACAACGCCGACCGAAAAACCGGCGAGATCGTATTCGTCTTTCCCGTAAAACCCCGGCATTTCAGCTGTTTCGCCGCCTATGAGGGCGCACCCGGCTTCCATGCATCCGCGGGCTATACCGCTCACTACGTCCTTGGCCTTGACCGCATCAAGTTTGCCGGCAGCAAAATAATCCAGGAAGAAAAGAGGTTCAGCTCCCGATGTGAGGACATCGTTCACGCACATGGCGACAAGATCGATTCCCACTGTATCGTGCCGGTCCGCCATAAAAGCTATTTTCAGCTTTGTCCCTACCCCGTCGGTGCCGCTTACCAGGACAGGATTTTTATATTTCTTTAGCGCAAAGAACGCTCCGAAAGAACCTATGTCGGTCATGACTTCCGGTCTGAATGTCTTTTTTACAACAGGAGAAATCATCCTTACAAAACGGTCTCCTTCCTCGATATCAACACCCGCTTTTTTATAGGTCAGTCTCTCCATCATCTCCCCGTTTAGCTGCAATTTGTTATTTTCATGCTGATGTCGACGGCCCTGGCAGAATGCGTGATTGCTCCGACCGATATGATGTCGACACCTGTCATGGCAATGTCCCTGACATTATCCGTATTTACATTGCCTGATGCCTCGATGAGCACCCTGGAACCGGAGGAACGGACAACCGTCACCGCTTTCTTCATCTCAGCAACCGGCATATTGTCGAGCATTACCACATCCGCCTCTGCCGCCAATGCCTCTTCAAGTTCTCTCATGTTGCCGACTTCGACCTCTATTTTTAAAAGGTGGTGCGCTCTTTTCGCGAGGACAACTGCCTGTCTAACTCCACCTGCGATATTAATATGATTATCTTTGATCAGGATACCGTCATACAGGCCGAACCGATGGTTTGCAGCTCCTCCGATAATGACCGCATATTTTTCCATAGCCCTCATGCCGGGCGTCGTCTTCCTGGTATCCACAATGCGCACGGGCAAGTCCTTAACTTTTTCGACGAATTTGCGCGTGGCTGTAGCAGTGCCCGATAATCGCTGTAATATATTAAGCGCAACACGTTCTCCCGCAAGGAGAGCTTTCGCCTGTCCCGAAATCCGGGCAATTATGTCATCCTTTTTTACAAGTACGCCTTCCTCAAGCAAAACATCGATCCTCACCTGTCCGCCTGTAATGTCGAATACATCCTTTACAAAAGGGAGCCCGGCTAGAACAAATTGTTCCTTGGCAATAATTTGAGCACAGGCTTGCTCGTCTCCGATTATGAGCGAAGATGTAATATCACCATGTCCGAGATCTTCGGCAAGGGCGGAGCGTAGAAAGTCCTTCGTACTAAACCACATCGTGTTATCTGTGCTCACGCAAAATGATCAGCTACTTCCGCTTCAGCAGCGAAAACAGGCCCATTACACCACCTGCGACCGCTCCGAATGCAAGCGCAGCACGCCAATCCAGAAGGGTCGTAACATTGCCGTTAATATTGCGCCCTATCATCAGGAGAGAGGTGCTATTGTTGGTTGTAATATTTTTTGCAGCCACAATCCCAAGCGCGCTTCTGTTTATGGTAGTATCGCCGGCAGAAACAGCAACAGGCGCGCATGAGAAATTCAGAGTCGTTTCATCGCCCGCTGCAATAATGCCGATTCCCTGGTTCAATGTCAGATTCGTTCCCTTCATAAGCACTGAAGCACCCTGTGTGACTTCAATCCGCTCTCCGTCTATACTAAGGGCGCCGACCTGCTGTAATTCGATATGCCCACCTTCAACCGCCCTGACAGTGCTGTGCCGAATATTTATGAATTCGGCTTCGACCACGTCAAGGTCCTTGTACTCCATATCCATCACATTCTTTTCCATCATACGCTCCCTTTCTAACGACTGATCGAGCTAAGAAGCTTCAGGTTTTCTTCGATCTTCTGCTCCTTTAGTACAAGGTCATCGAATTTTGCACGTTCCTTTTCGACAACATCCTTTGGCGCGTTGCTGATAAAATCATCGTTCCTGAGTTTTTTGTTGATAAATAGAAGCGAGTTCTGCACCTTGGCAATCTCTTTTTGGAGACGCGCAATTTCGGCCCCAACATCGAGAAGCCCTTCCATGGGGATAAATATATCCATGCCGTCCTTTACCGAAACGGCCGACCCCCTTGGCCGCACTACATCGCTTCCCACCTGCATTTCTCTGCACCGGGACATTTTCATGAACATCTCTGAGTTGTTCTTAAGAACAGATGCCACATCGGACGACTCAGTATGGATGTAGGCACTGACTTCGAGAGAGGGAGAAATATTCAGCTCCCCGCGGATGCTTCGTATGCCTGTCACCGCATCGATAATGCAGTCCATCATTTTTTCTGCATCGGGATTTCTCACCAGTCCGTCTGAGTAACGAGATATCATAATGCTCTTTTGCTTGTCGAGGACAACGCCCCAGAGTTCTTCAGTCACAAAAGGCATGAATGGATGAAGTAGCTGAAGAACTTTTTCGAAGACGAAATAGAGACAGTTTATGACACCCTTCCTCTCGGCACATTCCTGGTTGTAGAGCAGCGGTTTAGACATCTCAAGATACCAGTCGCAGAATTCATGCCAGACAAACTGGTAAACAGTATTTGCAGCATCGTTGAAACGGTATATTTCGAGGTTCCTGTGCACCTCTTCCGTCGCGGCTGCAAGCCTGCTTAAAATCCATCGACTGCCGAGATCGAGCCCCCCATCATCAGCGCTCACAGGCTGCCTTGTCCAGTCATCCTTATAGGAAAGCATGAATTTCGAGGCATTCCAGAGTTTGTTGACGAAGAAACGATATCCCTCTACTCGTTCTTCCGAAAAACGCACGTCCCTGCCCTGTGCCGCAAATGCGGCAAGAGAAAACCTGAAGGCATCAGCGCCGTACTTGCCGATCATCAGGAGGGGGTCTATGACATTTCCTTTTGATTTACTCATCTTCTGGCCTTTTCCGTCTCGCACCAGGGCATGAATATATACGTCCCTGAATGGTACCTCTCCCATGAACTTGAGTCCCATCATTATCATGCGTGCCACCCAGAAGAAAAGAATATCAAAACCTGTGACAAGCACGCTTGTCGGATAAAAGGTCCTGAGGTCTTCTGTCTTTTCCGGCCATCCCAAAGTGGAAAAAGGCCACAGGGCCGATGAAAACCAGGTGTCCAGAACGTCTGGGTCACGGACAATATCGCCTCCGCATGCGGGGCATTTCTCTATGTCCTCTCTCCTGCAGATCGGCTGCACATTTTTCGGGACCCTGATTATTTTTGAGTTATTGATTATTTCGTCTCTCGAAAGTCCGGACCGCTTCAGTTCAAGGTAGGTGCCTGACTGAACCGTCCTGCCATCAGAAAGTGACACAGGTTCAAAGAAAATATGCTCTATCAGATCGCCTTGCGGGACACCGTCCGGAGTTTTGCAATCAGGGCAATACCATGCAGGGATCCGATGGCCCCACCAGATCTGGCGGGATATGCACCAATCCTTAATGTCCCTCATCCAGGCAAAATAGTTGTTCTCCCACGAGTCCGGGACCAGATTAATCCTCTTGCTCTCGACTGCCTTCACCGCCTCGGCGGCCAGCGATTCAACACTGACATACCACTGGATCGTAAGCAGGGGCTCAATGACTGTCTTGCAACGATAGCAGTGCCCCACTGAATGCCTGTGTTTCTTCTCGCCTTCCAAAAGGTCAAGTTCCTTAAGATCTTCCAGCACTTTCTTGCGACAGGCATATCGATCCAGCCCGCTGTATCTCTCTCCGGCATCCGGGCTCATCCTGCCGTCTTCAGTAATAACATTGATAAACTGAAGATTATAGCGCTTGCCGGTGGCCTCATCATTGAAATCATGAGCGGGAGTAACCTTTACAGCTCCTGTGCCGAAGGCAGGGTCGACCATATTATCTGAGATAACAGGTATCTTTCTG
>DATJOY010000093.1:0-4268 GCA_035506695.1 Dissulfurispiraceae bacterium | reverse complement strand
TAATACACTTTCCCGGACTATCCGGTAAAATATATGAAGGCCGTCCGGATTAACCGGTCGCTGCAAGGGGTAAAATGAAAAAAGGCAGTAAGGCGACAGCCTCGGCATATATCACGCCCGAAGGGTACAGGCGCCTGAGTGACGAACTTTCCCATCTCTGGAAGGTCAAGCGTCCCCAGGTAACTCAGGCTGTTGCCGAGGCCGCTGCCATGGGCGACCGCTCCGAGAATGCGGAATATATATACGGCAAAAAGCAGTTGCGGCAGATTGATTCCCGCATCCGCTTTCTGTCAAAGAGGATGGGTGAGCTTACTGTGGTGGACAGGACCCCCAGCGATACGTCGACGGTATATTTCGGAGCGCACGTCGAAATCGAGGATTCTGACGGGCAAGTATTCAAGTATCGCATTGTAGGCCCCGACGAAAGCGATGCCGACAGGGGATATATCAGTATCGACTCGCCAATGGCAAGGGCATTACTGCGAAAGACCGAAGGCGACGAGATAACGGTAAACAGGCCCAACGGCACCAGCATCTTTATTATTACGGCTATTTACTACCCGTAATGGTGCTGTCCTCATTCATGAATAGTAACCCTTACAGTTGCAATGTCGGGACGTGAGAAACGCCCCAAAGTCTTCCAAATGCGATGTTGAAACCGTATTCAGTCGCCAATTGCAACCCTTCACTAAATGCGCATACCTGTTTATGATCTGTTTGTTGCTATGAAAATCAGCTGAGGTATCGCTTGTAAGCCTTTGGTTCATGTCTCCCGTCCCGACTTGGGAAACTCTTTGCGACGATACGGTAAAGGCTAATATTTCGCGTCTGCAAACTCGACCCAGCCGCCTGCCTTCACAACGGCCTTATCGAATTCTGCGATCTGATAAGTGAAAGTTTTTTCGCCCCTGCCTGATCTTATGGTCAGCCTGTCATTTTCGAAATCTATGGCCATCGAAGCACCGGCGCCCCTGTGCATGAAGAGCTCGTCGATCTCGCTTTGTGATAGTTCGATGGCCAACATCCCGCAGTTGAACATGTTCTGCCTGAATATGCGGGCAAAACTTGACGCGACTACAACGTTGATATCGTTCACTTCAAATACCCACGGCGCATGCTCCCTCGATGAACCGCATCCGAAATTCGCCCGGGTAACGATCACCCGCACCTCTTGGATTGCCGGGTCCTGAGCGTTGAAGCCTTCCAGATTGAGGTCTTCAAGCATATGAGGTTTTAGAGCTTCTTTTGAATTTTCGGTGAGATACTTTGCAGGAATAATCTCATCCGTGTTTATATCCGACCTGTCGAGAAAAAGGACTTTTCCTCCGTAAGATTTCATTATATTTTCTCCTTCCCGAATTTTCTCGGATCAGCGATCTTGCCTTCGATGGCAGTGACGGCAGCCACGGCAGGGCTGAGGAGATGGACCATGCCGCCTTTGCCCATCCTGCCGGTAAAATTGCGGTTCGTCGTGGAAGCACATACCTCTCCGGGCGCGAGCACACCGTTGGACATACCGAGGCAGGCGCCGCAAGTCGGGTTCGTTACACAGAAACCGGCATCCATGAATATCTTTATGATGCCCTCGTCGTCAGCCTGCCTGAAAATCCGGGGTGTTGCAGGCGATACCACACCTCTTACGAGCGGCGATATCTGCTTTCCTTTCAGGTAGGCAGCAGCTACACGCAGGTCTTCTATCCTGCCATTGGTGCACGAGCCGATATAAATCTGGTCAACCGGCGTCCCCTCCATTTCGGAGATGTCTTTAACCTCGTCCGGCTTGTAGCCGTATGTCACCTGCGGCTCCATATCCGATACATCGATATCCAGCACTTTTACATACTTGCAATCTTCGTCGGACCACCATTTGTTAAAAGCCGCCAGCGCTTCAGACTTGTCCTTATAATCGGCAGAGATGAATGGCCAGAGGTAATCGACGGTTACCTCATCGGGCATGCATATGCCGGAGGTCCCGCCGGCCTCAATAGCCATGTTGCAGAGTGTCATGCGAGCCTCCATAGACATGGCCTTCACGACGTCACCCCTGAATTCTATTACGCAATCCGTTGCGCCTTTTACAGTTAGGGTCTTGATCACCTTCAGAATCACATCTTTTGCATAAATACCTTCCGGGAGCCTGCCGTTGATATTAACCCTGATTGTATCCGGGGCCCTGAAACTGCACACGCCTTTCAGAATGCCGACCTCAAGGTCGGTTGTACCGACGCCGGCTGCAAAGGCGCCGAAAGCCCCGTGCGTGCAGGTATGCGAGTCTCCCATTATGACCGTGTATCCCGGCCTGACAAATCCTTTTTCAGGAAAGATGGCATGGCAGACCCCGTTTCTTCCGATATCGAAGAAGTCGCTGATCTTGTTTCTGCGCGCCCAATCCCGCAGGATTTTTCCCTGGATGGCCGTTTTGGTATCTTTTGCTGGCGTCACATGGTCTATAACGACCTTAATCTTGCTGGGGTCGAAGACACGGTCTTTTCCCCGCGCCACGAGGTCGTTTATGGCTATTGGAGTTGTTATCTCATGGCACAAGACCACATCGATATTCAGCACCTTGGTCCCCGGAAACGGCTCGTCCCTCAAATGCGACTTGAAAATCTTTTCCGCCAGTGTCATCGCCATTTTTTATCACCTTCCATTGAATAAACTTTGAATTTAATATATCATAAATTGACCCAATAAAAAAATTCATTAAATTTATAATAAACATAACTAAAAGTATGAATTTCTATCAGCTTGTCTACTTCAAAAAGGTATCTGAAACCAACAGCGTGAGCCGGGCCGCCGAAGAACTGCTTATCACACAACCGGCAGTCAGCAAGCAGATTAAGGCACTCGAAGACGAACTCGGCGAAAGGCTCTTCGACCGCATCGGAAAGAAGGTCTATCTTACCAGGACCGGGTCCGTGCTCTATTCGCATGCAGACAGGATATTGCGATTGATCGAAGAGGCAAAGACGGCCGTAAGGGACATGTCTGTCGAATGCTCCGGCGAGCTTGTCATCGGCACAAGCGATCATATAAGTATTCACAGGCTGCCGAAGGTGCTCAAAACCTTTATCCATGCCTTTCCAAAGGTGGACCTGAAGCTCCGCTGCCACCGGTCGGAGACGATCCTCGATATGGTTAACAGAAACCTGGTAGACATAGGGGTGATAACTCTTCCGGGGCCTGCCCCTCATCTTGTCACAAAAACAATATGGAAAGATCCCATGTCGGTTGTATTTATGAAAAACCATCCCCTGGTGTCCATTCGGGGCCCCAGGCTCAGGGACATTGCGAAATACGGGATGATACTTACTGAGGCCGGAACAGAGACGAGAAAAATGATCGATGCCGCATTCTCCAGGAAAGGGCTGGCCCCGAATATAGCTATGGAAGTCGCTTACCTGGAAACCGTAAAGAGCCTTGTCAGGACCGGCCTCGGCATCTCGGTACTTCCGGACAAAGCAGTCGAAATGGAAGTGAAAAGCGGAGTGCTCGTCAAGTCCAGGGTTGCTGAAGCGATCTTCTCAAGGGAACTCGGAGTGGTCTATCTGAAGGGAAAATTTCTTTCAAGGCCGGTTCGGGAATTTTTGAAGATGCTTAATCGGGAATGATTTTTCGGAAGGCATTTGTTAAAATTAATACAGCAACATTAAAGGAGCTAATCATGAATAATAGATTTATCACCTTCAGACAAAAATGCTGTTTACTCTTTATGGTTGTTTTGTTCTGCGGATGCGCGGCCCGGCAATATACGGACGATTTCGGCAATGAATGGATATCGAAACCGCTGTCCGAACTCAAGCAGGCGATGAGTCGCCCTGATTCGTATGCCTCTAAAATAGGCTGGCATGAGACTACCTATCCGCTGGCGAATGGGTATTACGGCTTTGTCCAACCCATTGATAAAGATTGCTTCATAAATTGGAAAATAAATCCGAGGGACATGATTGTCGGTTACAGCACTTCCGGCACGCACTGCGATATAAAAGAAACTACGAGCGTTGAAAATTTACAAAATGTAACCCCGCGTGAGGCTACGGGCTGGTAAGCTGCACGTGAGTTGATGATCTGCAGGCTGACTGATTATTTTGCCGGGGCCGTCACGGCATTTACCGGGGATCTGGTCACTGGCGCTTCTGCATTTTCTTCGGAGTTCTTCATCACGTCCTCGAATTCCTCGACTACTATTCCTCTTCTCACCATGATCTCGTAAATGACTCGGGAGCGATTGTTCACATATCGGGAACTGCCGGCAGGGTTGTATTTCC
>DATJOY010000092.1:0-9591 GCA_035506695.1 Dissulfurispiraceae bacterium | reverse complement strand
ATGCGCTCCTTGGTGCCCCGGCCTTTCTGATGTCCTATTACAACCATCGGAATACCTGCGATGCGCCCGGCACCACCTACAATTGCAGGATCGTCGCCGAACCTCCTGTCGCCGTGGAGCTCGACAAAATCCTCGACCATCATGCCGATATAATCAAGTGCGTAAGGTCTGTCAGGATGGCGCGCGATCAGGGTCCGCTGCCAGGGAGTAAGGGACGAGAATATCTCAGCCCTGAGGTCCTTTGCCTTCTTTTCCAGCTTCTTTATCTCCGAACTTATGTCGAGTTCCCGCTCGTCCGATATGCTCTTCAGCTCCTCGATCTTTACCTCAAGCTCTTCGAGCGGTTTTTCGAAATCAAGATAATACGCCATTTATTTCTCCACTGTTTATGTGACCCTGACCCTCTCGCCCGTCAGTCTTTCGACCTCCGCAGCAAAATTGCCGCAGGGATGGAACTGCGAAACGATGATAATGCCGAACTCTTTCATGTTCAGTTTCAGCTCAAACGTCCCTGTACTCTTGCCATTTGCAGTTGCTGCAAGCAGGCCCCTGATGCTCTTCATTTTATCTGAAACGTCGCTGCGCTCGCCATCTAATGATACCTCATATTTGAGGGCAATCTCCATAGACGAGATGTCCTCGATTTCACGGGCGATGATCTTGGCACCCTTTTCAGCCTTCGTCAATTGGCCCCGGATCAGGATAACAGCACCCTTTTTCAGAATATCGGCATTTTTGCGGTAAAGGTCCGAGAATGCAAGGGCGTCGGTACTCCCCGTCTCGTCTTCGAGGAGTATTTTAGCAGTGATGCTCTTTTCCTTTGCACGCGCGGTGACATCGACAATTAAACCGGCAATGGTGATATCGGTCCTTTCCTCCGGATAAGACCGTCCGTACACATCCTGTTCGGCAGATGGGTCGTGTATCTCGTAAACGGCCGAGATGGGGGCCGCATTCATCCTTGAGAGGGTCTTGCGGTATCTCGCCATGGGGTGGCCGGAAATATAAAAACCGAGGGCCTCCTTTTCACAACTTAAGAGAGTATTTTCATCCCATGGATGGGTGTCCTGCGATGCCGGCCCCATGTCGCCGAAAAGACCCGGTCCCAGGCCGGCGCCTTTCCCGTGGGAGGCAAAGGCTTCCATTGCAAGCGCGCGTATGTGCCCGGAGCTGATAGATCTGCAAGGTTCGCCGGCAGACTGTGTCTTCCGGTAGAGTGAATCGAAGGCCCCGGCCTTGATCAGGCTTTCGACGACCTTCTTGTTCACCTTTTTACTGTCGATCCGGCCAAGAAAATCATCGAATGATTCAAAGGCGCCCTTTTGGCGGTCCGCCAGCATGATCTCGATAGCTGCACCTCCGACACCTTTTACAGCCTCGAGTCCGAACCTGACCGAGCTGCCGTCGATCTTGAATTCGCGTACGCTTTCGTTAATGTCCGGAGGCAGTATGGAGATGCCCATGCCCCGGCATTCGTTGATGAGCTTGACGATCCTGTCGGTGTCCCCCATGTCCGCGCTGAGGTTGGCGGTCATAAATTCGACAGGATGATGTACCTTCAGATAGGCTGTTTGATATGCCACGTATGCGTAAGCTGCCGAATGCGATTTGTTGAAGCCGTACTGGGCAAATGGCTCCATCTTTTCGAAGAGTTCCTTTGCCTGCCGTTCGGAAATGCCGTTCTTGACGGCCCCGGCGATAAAGTCCTCTTTCTGTTTAGCCATCTCCTCCGGCTTCTTCTTGCCCATAGCGCGTCTCAGCAGGTCGGCCTGGCCCATCGAGAAGCTGGCTATTTTGTTCGCGATCATCATAACCTGTTCCTGGTAAAGTATGATGCCGTAGGTTTCATCGAGAATATCCTTCAGCTGCGGCAGTTCGTAGACAACCTCAGCCTCGCCCTTCTTGTTCCTGATAAAGTCGTCGATCCATCCCATAGGACCCGGCCTGTAAAGGGCTACGAGAGCGATCAGGTCCTCAAAACGGGTTGGTTGCATCCGTGCAAGAATGTCCCTCATGCCGGCGCTTTCGAGCTGGAATATGCCGGTGGTCTCACCCGAGACCAGAAACTTGTATGTGGCCTCGTCCTCCAGCGGCATGGCGGCAAGATCGATATCACCTCCCTGCTGCCTGATAAACTGAACGGTCTTGTCCATGATCGTAAGGGTTTTGAGCCCGAGGAAGTCGAACTTGAGCAGGCCCATGCTCTCGATGGCCTTCATATCGAGCTGGGTTGTGACCACTGCTTCAGCGGGGTTCTTGTAAAGGGCGGTGAAGTACGTAAGCGGCTCCGGCGCTATTACAACTCCGGCAGCATGCGTAGACGCATGGCGCGAAAGGCCTTCCAGCCTCCGGGCAATATCTATCATCTCTTTCATCTGCGGATTCGTTTCGTAAATTTCCCTGAGGCGGGGCTCGACCTTAAGCGCATCGTCCAGGCTCTTTACATCAGGCCCAGCCGGAATCAGTTTTGAAATCTTGTCCACTTCGGCGTACGGGATATCGAGCACGCGCCCGACGTCGCGCACAGCCGCCCTGGAAGCCATTGTGCCGAAGGTTATGATCTGGGCCACATTGTCCTTGCCGTATTTTTCGGAGACATAATTAATGACTTCCTGGCGCCTGTCCTTGCAGAAGTCCACGTCAATATCAGGCATGCTTATACGGTCGGGGTTGAGAAACCTCTCGAAGAGCAGGTTATATTTAATAGGGTCAAGCTCGGTTATGTTGAGGGAGTATGCCACGAGGCTGCCGGCAGCGGACCCCCTGCCTGGGCCCACAGGGATACCTTTGCTCTTTGCATATTTGATGAAATCCCAGACTATTAGAAAATAGGACGAAAACCCCATCTTTTTTATGACTTGAAGCTCCATTGCAAGCCTGTCGAGATATTCCGGCTGAGGGTTGCCACTGAATCTCCTGTTGAGTCCCTCCGCTGCGAGCTTTTCGAGATATACAGAAGGACGCTGTCCGTCCGGCGGTGTATAGCGAGGCAGCAGGAACTTGCCGAGCTCGAACTCTACGTTGCATCTCTCGGCGATGCCTACCGTATTTTGTATCGCCTCGGGCACAGCGGCAAAGGCTCGCTTCATCTCGTCCGGGGACTTGAAGTAAAGCTCGTCCGTCGAAAAACGCATCCTCTTTTCATCCTTGACAGTCTTTCCCGTCTGGATGCAAAGCAGGATGTCGTGGGCCCTTGCGTCATCCTTCCTCAGATAATGGCAGTCATTCGTGGCTACCAGCGGGATATGCAACTCCTGGGAGAGCTCTATCAGCATCCCGTTCACCCTCTCCTGCTCCGGCAGGCCGTTGCTCTGGATTTCAAGGTAGAAATTGCCCGGACCGAGCAGGTTCTTGTACCTGAGCGCAACCTCGCGCGCACGGTCAATATTGCCGTTCTGAAGACAATATGCCACCTCTCCCTTAAGGCATGCCGAAAGACCTATGAGACCGCCGCTGTATTGCTCAAGAAGGTCCTTGTCGATCCGCGGCTTGTAATAGAAGCCTTCAAGATAAGCCTTGGCCACCATGGCGGTCAGGTTTCTGTAACCGTTAAGGTCCCGCGCAAGCAGGATCAGATGAAAGGCGGCCTCTTCGGACAGGTTGTCAATGTTGGATTTGGTCCGATCAAAGCGACTCTGAGGTGCGACATAAACCTCGCATCCGATGATAGGTTTGATGCCCTTCTTTCTGGCCTTTGAATAAAATTCGACCGCCCCGAAAAGATTGCCGTGATCGGTGATGGCCACGGCAGGCATTTTATAATGTGTCGCCTGCTCTATGAGCTCTTCGATCTTTATGGCACCGTCAAGGAGGCTGTATTCCGTGTGCAGATGGAGGGGCACGAAGTCAGCGTGCTGCATAGAAAATTCTACCCTTCCAGCACTTTATTAGTCAACCGAAAACAGGAATGTCCGCCGCCGATTGTTCATGAAACAATTGCAATGCTTTCGAGTTGCCTTCATACCATTCGACACCTCTCGCTCCAGTTGGTTTAGACAAACGGTGTTGCCATGAGCAGGCGCAACATAACTCGGACAAGTGCCCGCCGTCGGCTATTGATTATTTTTCTGAATGTGAGCAATCCTGGTAATAGAGTTGTATACGACCGCGACTTGCAATTTGTTGGCCAGTTGTGTTTTCATATTAATCATAATCTAATTCCTGGGAGGGAACTATGGCGAAAAAATCGATCGACGCAGTAATCGGAGAGAAGATTCGCGGACTCAGAAAGGCTGGAGGCCTGTCGCAAATGAAGCTTGCGGACATGGTCGGCGTTTCGTATCAGCAGATTCAGAAATATGAAAAAGCCTCCGGAAACATCAGTGTTGAGCGCCTTGAGCAGATAGCAAAAGCGTTCAAAGTTCCGCTCACAACTTTCTTCAGTGCCGACGCAGTTGCAGTCAAGAAGGCGGTCAAGAAGGGAAAGAAGTAGCCTGGATTCTGCTTTAATCTCCGGTATGTTTCAAATACCGGACGGCTTTGAAAAAAGGGGTCTTTAAATTCAGCACCATCAGTCCGTGTTGAAGATAAAGACCCTTTTATTTTGATCCGGTTAAACAGTAATATCGTACTTTGCCGGGTCATTTGCTCAATATTATATTCTCTATCGTTACTGTTCCGCCGCTTATGGTCATGCTGCCATTGATTGTTGTAAATCCGGAATTTGCAGAGTAATTGCAGTTATATCCGCTCTGGAACTTTACAGATATGTTTCTGTTTAAGGTCAGATCCTCGGCAAAGGTCTGAGCCTCAATCTGCAATGTCCCAGCATCGGCAACTCCGCTGTAACCCGCCCAGATGGTATCGTAATACGATGTTGTATCTTTTCGGACTGGGGCAATGGCGCATTGCGTATCAAAAGACGCCTTGACCATCGTTGCTGCGTTCACGGTTACATTGCATGTAGCTGTCGTGGTATTGCCGCCGGTTGTGTCACAGCCATACCACGTCACTGAACTCCCTGCGTCGGCAGATGCGGTTACGGTAACTGCTGTCCCGGTACTAATGAGACCGGAATCGCTGCTTACTGTCGGATAAGAATAACTGATCCCGCCTGCATTGGATGATATCGATCCCTGCCCGTTACCTCCGGCCTGCACAGTCAACAAATATAGACTCGGTGCCGCTGTTGCGAACTGGACATCTGAACCATACCCCGCACCCTTCATATTGGTTGCATACGCCCTGATATGGTATGTGTACCCGGGAGTCAGGCCGCTTATGGCGCTGGAGAAGGTCCCAAGATCCATGCCGTCGATCGTGCAACTGTCCTTAGTTGTCGCGTTGCCGGTCGTATTCCAGCAAACACCGCGCCGAAATACAAAGGCTCCGCCGTCAGCTGTGACATTACCCCCACTGGTTGCAGCAGTATCGGTTATACCGGTCACAGAAGCATTTGTCGTGACTGAAGGGACCAATGCGCCCGAAGTACCTGTCCCTGATTGATAAACTATAAAACTGTATTGCCCGCCGACCGTGATTGTACCATACCGGTCATGGGAATTCGTATTGGGATCGACTGAATACCCGACCGCACCACTGCCGACTCCCGGACTGCCCGACATCACACGCAACCATGATGTATCGCTGCTGACGGCGAACCACTGACACGATGACAGTGATGCGTCGCTCTGTGCCTCCACCGGGAAACTGCCCGTTCCACCGCCTGTCTGGAACATTCCATGCTGGCAGGACGAATCCTTGCAGCTGTTGAAATAGCTGCAGCCGGAATCGGCGGCCATTTTCAGCACGAACATATCTGTATTGGTAATGGTGGTGGTTCCCATCGAAGGGACCCATGGTGTCGAATAGGCGTGCAGGGGGTCTTGTCCCGCAGGTCCATTCCAGGGCGGATTCGAAGTCCCTGCCATATAGACATTGCCCGATGAGTCCCGTGCCACGCCCTGCCCGACAACAGAGTAGATGTTATAATTGTAATAGGGGGGGTCTTTCTCTTGACCGAAATAGGCATGCCACTGATGTGAACCCGAAGGGCCAACTTTTAGCAACAAGGCACCACCGGTACCGCTGGCCGTGGGAAAGTCGTATATCGCATCATAATCAAAGGGAGAGCCGAGTCCCATATAGGATGACCCCGTCACATAGGTGCTGCCGCTGCTGTCAACTGCGATGTCTCCGAGCTCCTGCCCGCTGTAGTAACATGTATGCCACTGATAGTTGCCATTGGTGTCCAGTTTCATGATCCACAAGTTGTCATCGGCATCGGCAGAGCCTTGACAACCCTTGTCGACCGGCTGCTCACCTGACGGGCCGTTAAAGGCATAACCGTCTCCGGCAATATATATATTAGAATTCGGGTCTGCGGCAACAGCATAGCCATTTGCGAAATAATTGCCATAGAACGTGTGCCATTTGTACGCCCCCGTGCTGTCCAATTTCAGGACTACCGCCTGAGAAAGGGCGCCGCTCGCATAAGCATTCATCGGGGGTTCGCCGGACGGTCCGGTCCACGCTTCGTTGGCGCTGGAGGTAATATAGCTATTGCCGGCCTGATCTACTGAAATATGAGCGCTATTGCGATTTACATAAAAGAATTTGTAAAAGGTATGCCACTGAAAGGCACCGGATTGGTCCAGCTTCATTGCAAAGAAGTTCCAATGGTTCGGGCTGAAGGCATTGCGGGGAGACTGTCCAATAGGGCCACTCCAATATCCGTCGCTGCACCCGCTCATATAAACATTATTGCTGCTGTCAGTGGCAATCTTGAAGCTGTAGTCACCAGACTCCGTGCCGGAGCCGTAAAAGGTATGCCATTGATAGGCACCGGCACTGCTTAGCTTAAGGATCTGGACATTCGACGGATACACGGTGCAAGTTTTGCAAACTTCGGTGCCCATGGGAAATTCGACATAACACCAGCATACCCATGTGACCGGCGGTCCGGGGACAAAGGCATGCAGAGGCTGGATTATGTGATAGGAGGAATCGATATAGTTCCATGCCTCTCTGCTGTAGCTCGCAACATAGATATTGTTACCTGAATCCAGGGTCATGCCGGTATTATATCCGACAAAAAATGTATGCCACTGGTATGTGCCGGATGGATCGAGTTTTAGAACGAATAAATTCTGGCTGTCAGGTTTGAAGGCATGAAGAGGGGCCTGTCCGGTCGGCCCATTCCATGCATAGTCTGAGTCCCCGGATACGTAGATGTTGCCGCTGCTGTCCAGCGCGATCCCGCTCGCCGCGCTGGATGGACCGTAAAAAGTATGCCACGAGTAGACGGCCGCCTGCGTTGGTGTTACAGATAGAATCACCAGACATAATGCAATTATCAATAACGAAAGATTCCCGCGATTCATCATGCCCCCCTTAATAGTCTGCGATGATTATATTTTCAAGCGTTACAGGAGCCCCACCAATAGTCATGCTGCCGTGAACGGTTGCAAATCCCGAATTTGCAGTGAAGCCGCAGTCATACCCGCCTTTTAACACAATCGGACCGGCATGATTGAAGTTAAGATTTTCACGAAAGTTTAATGCCTGTATCTGTAGCATATCGGCGCCAGTGGCATAATTATAGCCCGCCTGGATAGCATTGAAATATGACGAATCTATCGTTACCGGCCCGTTGGTGCATGGAGACGAGAAAGTCGCTGTCACAATTTTTTCTGCATTCATATTGACTATGCTGCACGTAGCTATTGTGGACGATCCGCCGGTTGAAGAACAGTTGCCCGTCCATGCAACGGTTGAACCGGCAGCAGAACTGGCAGTCAGCGTTACGGCTGTGCCTGTGTTCAGAAGTGCGGACGCACCGTTATTTGCAGGATATGAATAACTGATTAGTCCTGCATCCGACGACACCGCTCCATAGCCGCTACCGGCGGCATTTGCGACAAGGGCATACTGGCTCGGCGCAGAGGTCGTAAAATGAACATCAGCACCGTAGCCGACATATTTCATATTTGATGCAAACGCCCTGACATGATAAGTCTGACCGGGATCAAGTCCGCTCAGGGCGCTGACAAATTCTCCTGTCCCGCTGCCGTCGCTGCTGCAAGTGTCGCTTTTTGACGGGTTGGTGGATGTGCTCCAGCATACGCCTCGCTCCATAACCGTCGCACCACCGTCATCGGCCACATTGCCCCCGCTGGTTGCTGCGGTCTCGGTAATGCCGGTAATGGTCGGATTTGTGGTCACTGTCGGCGCGGACGCGCCTGAGGTTCCAGTTCCGGCCTGATATACGGAATAAGAGTACTGTCCTCCGATAGTGATCGATCCTATACGGTCATACGAATTTGTGTTGGCCTCTACTGAAAAGCCTACAGTGCCATTACCTGTGCCGGAACTTCCTGACGTTACCTGCAGCCAGGCTGAGTTGCTGACCGCATTCCATGAGCAGATTGCCGAAGACGTGTCTCTCTGGGCTACCACCTCAAAAGAACCGGTTCCGCCTGGGATATCGTAGAAAGCATATGTGTTGTCCGGGCCGCCAACATACCAGCAACCTGCGGACGATGCCATCTTCAGCACAAACAGATCGTGAGCATAACCATAAAGGTTTCCCAATCCGTCATATTTTAACCTGTATGGATGACGTGGTGCCTCCCCTGAGGGACCATTCCACGGAGGATTTGTAGCGCCGGCGACATTGATATTTCCTGACGAATCCAGTGCTATACCGACACCGGCTATATCGCCCGGAGAATAGCCGTCTGTCTCTCCGCCGAAATATGCATGCCACTGGTGTGCACCGGCATTATCCAGTTTAAGGACAAAAGCTGCCGTCCCAAAAGTCCACGTCATGTCATATATCGCATCGTTATCATGCGGATATCCAAACATGAAAGGAGTTTCGCCGGTGACAAAACTGCTGCCGGACCCGTCAACAGCAATAGAGCTGCCCCACGAGCCGGATCCGTAATAGCAGGTGTGCCATTTATAGGACCCGTCGGCATCAAGTTTCATTACCAATATGCTTCCACTGTCGGTGCCGCAAGGATTAAGCGGAGACTGCCCGGAGGGGCCGTTGAATGATGAGTAAACTTCTCCAGTCACATAGACATTGTCCTGAGTGTCCAGCGCAATACCGTTGCCGGTCGTCGCGTTGCTGACGCTTGATGGACCGTAAAAAGTGTGCCACTGATACGCGCCTGAACCGTTAAGCTTCAGGACAGTAACCTGACTATTCGCGCCGGTTGCATAATTATTCTTCGGAGACTGTACGGTTGGGCCGGTCCAGGTTGCGTTGGAGGTCCCGGCGATAAAACTGTTTCCTCCTGAGTCGACTGCAATTGACCTGCCCTCTCCTTTTCCATAAAATGTATGCCACTGATGGGCGCCTGCGCTGCTCAGTTTCAGAACAAAGAAGTTATAAGCACTGGCGTCGAATGCATGAAGAGGTGTCCCCCAAGTCGCCTCACTCTGTCCCGTCACATATACATTGCTGCTGTCTGCCGCTATGCCGTAGGCCCTATCAGTAATTCCGGAGCCATAAAAAGTATGCCACTGATAAGCTCCGCTGCTGCTCAGTTTCAGGACAAATATTTCAGGCATGTAGTAACCGACGCGAGCGCCGCAGTCATCATAGCCATAAACAATATTGGGAACAAAGCCGTTAAGAGGGAC
>DATJOY010000091.1:0-4233 GCA_035506695.1 Dissulfurispiraceae bacterium | reverse complement strand
AAAGGGATAGTCTTATGCAGAATGGCAAAGCCCGCCCGGTAATTCCCCTGGAGGACAGCCCGGATCATCCCGCGAGCATCTACGTGCATCGGACATGCGGCCATGCACTTAGGAGGCTGCTCCTGGATGCATTGGTTTTCCCGTTCTTTAGCCCTCTCGTGGTCCATAGCGTCTCTCCCGTGCGCTCTGTTAAACCTGAAACGAACCGCAGGAAACTTGTGCGGTCCGTTTCAGGTACGCCCAACACTTTATGAACAGACTTACTTAATAAATACTATTTTTTCTTCCCTTTTGCATCCAGTGCCGCCTTGATCACTTCCGGCTTTGCCGGCACGCGCGTAATCCGCGCTCCGCAGGCATTGTATACGGCATTCAATATCGCAGCATGAGGAGATGTAAGCGGCGCCTCACCGACTCCGGCCGCGCCATACGGGCCAAGCGGTCTCGGCGTCACATTGTAGATAATCTGAAAATCGTCCGGCACATCATTCGCATACGGCAGTCCGCAACCCATAAGAGTAGTATGCTTCTTAAGGTCCTCGAAGTCTTCGCTCAATGCAAGACCGATGCCCTGGGCTATGCCGCCGTATATCTGCCCGTCAACCGTGGCCTTGTTGATGATCGTGCCGAGATCCGCGATTGTAGTGAACTTTACTACCGTGGCCTTGCCGGTCTTCATGTCCACTTCGACTTCGGGCATGAAGAGTTCATACATATAGACCGGGAAGGGATTCCCCTGGCCCGTTTCGCTGCTGCAGGCCGTGCATGCTGCTGCAGCCCATTTGCCATTGTAACGGAGAGGGATTTTTTCCGCAACCATCTCATCATAGGAGCGGTATGTGCCGTCCGGCTTGCGCATTGCGTTAAGGAGCATCTCGCATGATACCTTCAATGCGTTGCCGCACATGACATTGTTCCGGCTGCCGCCTGAAGGTCCGCTGTTCGGGCAGTAAGCGGTGTCGTTCATTTGCAGCTTGATCTGATCAGGCATCAGGCCCAGCGGCTTGAGGGTCTCGTGTGCAAATGTAAGCGTCCCGAGGTCCGCTCCCTGGCCGTGATCTTCCCATGAATCAAGAACAAGCACTCCGACAGGGGTCAGTTCCACGGCCGCTTCCGAGCCGTCCGGTCCGTCGAGGCCGCATCCGTAGATGCCAAGCGAAATGCCGACACCGCGCTTCTTGTCCGGCGTAGAAAGCTCCTTGCATCTCTTCTTTGCCTCTTCATAAAGCGGACGGAGCCTGTCGAACATCTTTTCCAGACAGTACACATCTGGCTCGCAACCTGTAGGTGTGGTGGCTCCCGGACGGTAGATATTCTTGTAACGAAGGTCGAACGGGTCTATGCCCATTTTTTCTGCAAGCTCGTCGATCAGGATCTCAGAGGCAAGGAACGACTGCGGAGAGCCGTATGCACGGAAAGCCGATCCCCAGGCGTGGTTGGTACAAACCGTTCTGCCTTTGCCTCGGATATTGGGGATGTTATAACCCGCGCCGATGAACTGTGCCTGGCGTACGGTCAGAAGGTCGCCAAATTCTGAATACGGCCCGTGGTCTATGGTCCAGTCGCTCTCCATTGCTACCAGTTTGCCGTCTTTGTCCGCACCCAGTTTCAGTTTGACGAATCCGGGCGAGCGCTTGCCGGTATACGTGATGTGCTGGAACATGGAATACGTAAGCGAGACCGGCTTTCCGGTCGCCATGCAGGCGACGCCCAGAAGGGCTTCCATGGTCGGGCTGAACTTGTAGCCGAAGGTCCCTCCGGTCGGGTTCTGGATGATGCGGAGTTTTTCGGGCTCTATGCCGAGTCCGGGGCAGATCATGGCATGGTGGAGATGAATTCCTATGCTCTTGGACTGGATGGTCAGACGCCCTTCCTCATCGAAATAGGCATTTCCGCAGTCCGGTTCCATGGTGAGATGCGGCTGGCGGCTGCAATAGAATTCATCCTCCGCCACATAAGCCGCCTTCGACATCAGCGGTGCGGTATCGTCTCCCTTCACTATTCCCTGCTCGTAATAAACATTCGGAACACCTGGATGGATTTCCAGGGCATCCGGCGCCATCGCAGCAGGCGCGCTCATATATGCAGGGAGCACCTCGACATCGACCTTCACCTTTTTGGCGGCCGCAGCAGCGTTTTCCTCAGTGTCGGCGCAAACAATCGCTATGGCGTCGCCGAACTGGAAAACCTTATCTTTGCATAGGATCGGGCGGTCCCATCCGTCACCTTTATTGGTCGGGAAAGTGATAAGGCCGGTGATCGCATTCTTGCCCTTTACATCCTTGTGTGTGACGATCTTGTACACGCCGGGCATCTTTTCGGCTTCCGACGTATCTATGCTTTTGATGTTCCCATGAGAGACTTCCGCCTGGACAAGCGCAAGACGAAGAGTATCGGCTGGCATTTGCAATGCTACGTCGTCTCCGAAATCCCATGTACCCATAACTTTTGCAACTGCCGATGGCCGCTGATAGGTAGAACCCATAATGCTCCCGTCCTTGCCGGGCTTGAAGAGCAGGGATTCCTTTTTCATCTCTCCGCGGAGCACTTTGGCCGCATCCATGACTGCATCAACAAGCGGTTTGTAACCGGTACAACGGCATGCATTCCTGTTCTTCTGGAACCAGTCGCGGACATCATCTCTCGTAGGACTCAGATTTGTATCGAGCAGCGCCTTGGCAGACATGATGAACCCTGGAGTGCAGAAACCGCACTGTGCTCCTCCGTGGGCCATCCACGCGACCTGCACGGGATGCAGGTTGTCTTCGGTCCCCAATCCTTCAATCGTAAATATCTCGGCATAGTCCTGCAACGTTTTCATCTTGACCACGCATGATCTGACGAGTTTGCCGTTCAGAATGAGCGAGCACGCCCCGCACTGGCCCTGACCGCAGCCTTTTTTACAGCCGGTCAGAAGCATCTGACCACGCAGCACCTCAGCCAGTGAACTTTCGGGGGGTACTACAAGAGACCTCGCTACACCATTGACCTTCAGAATTTTCCTCTGCATTTTTCTCTCCTTTCGTTTTCCTGCTTATTAATGAACAACCTGAATCCTCAATTGCCTTTACCAAAAGCGCAATCCGGATATCGGCATTCGCTGCAAACTGAGCACAGACCGCCATGTGCAAGGGCTGAAACATCGGCGCGATTGATTTCCTCGCCGGCCAGCAGACGAGGGACTATCAGGTCGAAGATTGTAGTCCTGTGATACATTACACATCCCGGCAACCCGACCACAGGGACTTTTCCGAGATAAGCCAGCATGAACATGGACCCCGGAAGCACCGGTGCGCCATAGACAACGACGCGGCCGCCGGCAGCCCGAATACCCGAAGGTGTAAGGTCATCGGGATCAACCGACATCCCGCCGGTCACGGCAATCATTCCAGCTCCTTCCTGCACGAGCGACTGAATCGCGGTTGCGATCATATCTGCATTGTCATTGACAAAAATCTGCCTCAGTACTTCGCTCCCCAATGCAGCAAGCTTATCTCTGAGGACCGGTCCGAACTTATCCTGTATGCGCCCGTGATACACTTCGCTTCCGGTCGTAACGATGCCCACTTTCATCGCCGGCAAGGGTTTAACTTCAAATACAGGCGCGTTTTCCATGCCGAGCGTTTCGGCCCGCATTACTTTGGCGGTGTCAATGACAAGGGGAACAACCCTGCACCCGGCAACAACACGCCCGGCAACAACAAGCTGGTTCGAGTGGATTGAGGCAAGGACAACTTCGTCGACATCATTGATGGATGCAAGCGCTGCGGTATTTATTTTGAGCAGGCCCGCCCGTTCAGCCCTCAGTTCAACTTTCCCCTCCACCGGATCTGATAATACAATGCCCGGTCCAGCTGCGGCCTTTGCAATTCGCTGCGCAGCTTCATTTTCGTGGAGGGTATTTTCATCGAGTTCCCAGACATAGAGATGCTCTTTCCCGATATCGAGCAATCTGGGAATGTCTTCCTCTCTGATAACATGGCCTTTCTTGAAAGCCCTGCCCTTAAATTTTCCTGGAATGATTTCAGTTATGTCATGGCACAGAACGGTCCCGACGGCATCATGCACCGGTATAGTCTTCATTGATTCAGTTCCTTTCCGTTTGTGTTTTGCATCTTGCAGTTTCAGAAATAATGTTGAATCTCATCGTGCCGGCGGGATGCCGGTCAAAATGTATTAAGGCAAGATCGGTGCCACGGTACGAAAAGCGAACGTGGTGTGCAGCAGCAGACT
>DATJOY010000090.1:0-8013 GCA_035506695.1 Dissulfurispiraceae bacterium | reverse complement strand
GGCGCCTATTTCGAAGGCCTGCAACTCTTTTTCGATGAATACCTGAAAACAACGGGAGACCATGAGATACTCGAAGTACTCGCATTGTTCTTTGCCTTCCGGGGGGTCGTGGTCGCAAATCCCCTATTTTATCCGGATGTGACGCCTGACGTGCGGCGCACGATTTTCCGTTTCGTGAAGAACGTGCTTTCATGCAAAAGATTCGATGCCGGGATGATGAATGATTACCTGAAGTAGTATGATGTTTCAACCTGTACGGAGGGTGCCTATGAAAAAGTTAAAAGTTCTGTGCAATTGCATATTACTTGCAGCGATGGTGCTGCTCTATGGCTGCCCTTACGATTCGGAGTTCCCTCTCAGTCGACATGATACCGCAATCATTGACACCGCCTTGATAGGCACCTGGCAATACAAGAATTCCGATCATAAAGAAACAGGGCTTGTCACCATATTGCCCTTTAGCGAAAACGAGCTTCTGATCTCCATGCAGGGAGATGACAAATGCAAATATGACTTTTTCAGGGCCTTCGGCAGCGTAGTGAAAGGCGATAGATTTCTCAACATACAGGAACTCAGGCCGTCAGCAGAGAAGAGGACATGGATGCTTGCCGGCTATTCGATCTCCGGCAGCGAATTGAAAATCAGGCTTGTGGAAGACAAGCTTTTTAAGTATAAGAAAATTGAATCCTCCGCTGCCCTGAATGATTTCATAAAGGCCAACCTCAAAAACGAAGACCTGTACGGCGGCGAGGGCGCGACAGTCATGAAGTTCGTCAAATATGTGGGGCCGAAAACCGGCGGGGAATAAAACAACAACTCCTCAGCGCATATCCCCTTCATTTATCTTTGGCAGCGTAAAGTAAAATGTTGCACCCTGACCCACAACACCTTCAGCCCAGACCTTTCCTCCATGACGGGAAATAATGCGCTGTACATTGGCAAGGCCAATGCCTGTACCTTCAAATTCCTCCTGGGGATGAAGACGTTGAAATACTCCGAAAAGTTTGTCCGCATATTTCATGTCAAACCCTACGCCATTATCCGAAACTGAACAGGTAAATCTATCATCCTCATCTTTGCAGCCAATCTTGATTTCAGCCTGCGAGCGGGAGCTTGTGAACTTAACCGCATTTGAGACAAGATTGACAAGCACAAGTCTTAATAGTGAGCGATCACCGAGCACATCAGGTAATTCATCGATCTTCCAGCTGACCTGTCGTTCTCTCAGCTCGTCCTGAATTTCGCTGACCACCTCTTTCAACAGGGAGTTTAAACTCACCTTTCTCGTTTGAAGCTCTTTACGTCCGATATGGGAAAACGCGAGCAGGTCGTCAATAAGCATCCCCATCTTCCTGGAGGCCGCAATAATCGAAGTTAGATATTGATGTGTTGTCTTGTCCGTGTCGTCGGCTAATTTCTTCTGTAGCAGTTCTGCGAAGCCGGCCATTTGCCGCAAGGGTGCTCGAAGGTCGTGCGAAACCGAGGAACTAAACGCATCGAGTTCCTTGTTTGTGAATTCCAACTTGTCGTTCCTTTCAAGCAGGTCATCGTTCAGCATTTTGATCTGATCCTCCGCCCACTTGCGGTCGGTGATGTCCCGTGAAATAACAAGTATGCTATTTGAGTCCTGTTGCGTATTTAGGATGGGAGCGATACTGACGTCCCACCACTTTGGAGTGCCATCCAAAGTGGGACAATAGCCCCTGAAATTTCCATGACCTCCAGTCTTTGCCTTCTCAATGGCCTGACGCACCTCCTCCTTTACAGGGCCCTTCCAGAAATCCGCATAATGCATCCCCACGAAAGGTTGCATATCAACAATGCCGAGGGTCTTGCGTCCGTTTGGACTCATGTACTGCAATCTTCCCTGCACATCGAGAACTTTTATGCAGTCGGTGCTGCTATCGATAATGCTTTTGTTAAAAGCCTCGCTTTGCCTTAATAATTCTTCGGTATCTTTACGTTCCAGTTCACTTGCCGCACGGTCAGCTACAAGCTTTAATATTTGCTCTGCGCGATGAGGACTTGATAGCGGGGTCCTGCCGATGACCGCGATCAACCCTATCGGCTTTCCTTCAGAACTGAAGAGTGTAACTCCGGCATAGCTTTCGGCAGACATTTCCTGCAGCACTGTATCATTTGGGAAAAGGTAGCGAACTTTGCTGGGAAAGCAACAAATTTTCCGGTCAACCAAGACACCGCAGGGAGTGTCCTTCAGCGCGTATTCGATATTGTCCTCAAACTTGCCGTCGAAGTATACGGCAAGAGTTTGCGCATAAAGTTCGTCAGCGACAAGTCTGTCGATACAGACAAAATCCATCGCAAGATTGGAAGCCAGGTGTTGTGCTAAAGCTTTGAAGAAATAGTCACCTGACTTTGTCCAGTAGTACTGTGACAGGAACAGGTTCGTTGCTTCAACCTGCTTGCGCTCACTGATGTCGTTCAGCACGATGTGACATTTATCGGCATCGCTGTCATCCTGCTCGGCTGCTGCCTCTAAATATGCCCAGAATGGCGCTCCGTCTGCTTTAAGCATTCTGAGTTCGTATGACTGTGCCACGCCGGTTTCAAGAAGCTTCTTGAGATGCAGGTTGTAGATGTCCTGGTCTTCCCCGTAAATGAACCGGGTCAATGGCTGACCGATGACGTTTGCTCTTTTGACACTCAGCAATGTCGCGGCCGTGAGGTTCGATTCAAGGATGATTCCGTTTCCGCCGACTGTGATATATCCCACCGGTGCCAGGTCATAGAGAGCAAAATATTTTTTTCGGGCTGTTTCAAGTTCATCTTGCGTGTTGCGAAGTTCTTCATTCTGCATTTCCAGTTCAATCTGATGCACCTGCAGCTCATGGAATATTCTCTTTAAAGTTGCCGGCGACATTTGGTCAAATTCACCATACTGCTTCAGGTGCTCTTCGGCCCGCCTGCGCAGGTCTGAACCATCATCGGGCACCTCACGCCTGTTTGCTTCTGCCATAGTCCACCTCCTGCTTCTTGCGTTAGCTGACATCCCGGCTTGATATCTGAAGCCCGGTCAAGTCCCTACATCAGCGTATAAGTTACATTGTGCTGCAGGATGAATACTATTAAAGGTAGTCGCCTGAAGTTGGCGGAGATGTACTGAATGGCGACGGCTTTCGGCTAAAAGCATGTTAAATAACATGATCCCGTTATCTATTAAATTATAGCACACTGATATCAAAATACCGACCTCGACTCCGGTCCTTTTTACCCCAGATTGCCGTTACTTCATGACGATCCGAGAATTCTATCCGCCGCTTATCGGCGGGATTATAAGCAGAACGTCACCATCATGCAACTGAGACGAGGCTTTGGCATGGCGCCCGTTTAATGAATACAAATATGCCGGATGTGCCTCGATTGACAACCTTTCAATAACGGTCTGTATAGTTTCGTTTTCCCGGATTGGCAACGTCGGATCAGACTCAAATTTCGCCCTGAGCGGTCCAAAAAGTTTTATTGTAATTATTGCCGTACTCATTTGTTTTCTCCTGTCGAAACTCGTAAAGTCCCGCACACGGGACAATCAGGATCGCGATTGATGGCGATTGTGTTGAACTCCATGTTTGCCAGATTGAAAAGCAGCATCTTCGAGAAAAGCGGCTTGCCGTAGCCTGTGATGACCTTGATCGCCTCGACAGCCATCATGCAACCCAGAGTTCCTGAAAGTGCTCCGAGTACAGGGAAGCCGAGTTCCTGCCAGCGGCTATCAGCATCCTTGAACAGGCAGTGGAAGCAGGGGGTGAGTCCAGGTTTGATCGAAAACATATAAGCATCCATGTCGAACATTGCGCCCTCAATTACCGGGATTCCGTGCTTAACGCATGCATTATTCAGTGCGCAGCGTTCCGGAAAATTGGGGCGCGCTGAAACTGCCACATCCGCATCCCTGATAAAACCGGCACTATTTTCCGGCGTCATCCGCTCATTATAGATATCTACCTGCACGCCGGAGGCAATGCGTTGAATCGCTGCCTTGGCGCAATCAACCCTCGTTTTGCCTATCCAATCTTCGGTCATCAGTATCTGCCGATTCAGGTTGGAGGATGTCAACACGCCGGAGTGGACAAGCTTGAGCCTGCCGATGCCTGCAATAGCCAGATACAGGGCCGTCGTGCCACCCACGCCTCCCACACCCGCTATAAGTGCAGTGCTGTTTTTCAGCCTGAACTGGTGCTCTTTGGTATATCCGCTGAGCGTCAGTTGGCGTTTAAACCGTTCCAAATCTTCCGTGCTGAGTTGGTTTGCCATCTTCGTATTCTCCTGGTTCATGCCGTCCTGCTTTCATTATAGTTCTGCCTGCAAAAAGTCCGCAGGGCGGTTTCCTGTCCGGACAGCAAACGTCCGACGCGCTCATCAGCCGGATTGTTGAAGACGTCGCCCGCGGGGCCGCTTTGAATAACCGAACCTTCCGAATAGACTATGATGGAGTCGGCAAGCGAGGCCGCTTCACCGGCATCGTGAGTAACAAGCACGACCGGCACCTGAAATGTCTTGCGCAGGTCTTTCAGGAATGCGCGCATCTCGATTCTGAGCGGTGTATCAAGCGCCGAAAAAGGTTCGTCGAGCAGCAGCACGTCAGGGCGTCTCATCAATGCCCGTGCAAAAGCAACCCGCTGTTTCTGCCCCCCGGATATTTCAGAAGGACGTTTTTTTTCGAGATCATTAATGTAAAAAGCATCTATCATTTCATGATATCGTTCAGCAGTTTCACGCTTTGGTACTCCCTTGGCGCCAAACAGAATGTTTTGTTTGACGGTCATATGCGGAAACAGGGCCAGGTCCTGAAATACATATCCAAGTGAGCGCTGCTGAGGAGTGGCGCTGATATTGCGTTCGCTATCGAAATAGATCGTGCCGTTCGCCTTGATTACTCCGCTGTCCGGCTTCATGAGTCCGGCGACAAGCTGCAATGTCAGTGATTTGCCGGAACCCGAAAAACCGAAGAGTACGGCAAGCTCGTTTCCTATTTGCCAGGAAACATCCAGAGTGAAGCCTTTTACCGCTTTCTTTACCGAAACCGACAAGCCCATCAGAATATTCTCCGGCTATATCTGTTCGCCAGATATAAAAAAAGGGCGGCCACAAAAGTCAGCAAAACAACCATCCCTGCAGCCTGTTCCTGCTCACCGCTTGCGGAAAGCGAATAGATTGCGAGCGGCATCGTGTCCGTTTTTCCGGGGATGTTTCCTGCCAGCATCAGCGTTGCACCAAATTCGCCAAGCGCGCGCGCAAATGAAAGCACTATGCCGGCAAGGAGCCCTCGCTTTGCAAGCGGCAGGGTTACCTTAAGTGCCGTCTCCCACTCGGAATGGCCAAGCGTGTAGGCGGCGTTGACCAGGTTTCTGTCGACACCTTCGAGGGCGGCGCGTCCTGTCTTGATCATCAGCGGCAGAGCAACGACAAACGACGCAATCACAGCTGCATACCATGTAAACATGATGCTCCAGTCAAACCAGTTGTATAAATATCTGCCGACAACGCCGTTTCTTCCAAATGCGAGGATGAGATAATACCCTGTCACCGTCGGCGGCAACACGAGCGGAAGCGTCAGTATGATATCGAGCAGCTCCTTGCCCGGGAAATTCTTCCTTGCAAGAAGGTAGGCAATCGGCACGCCGATGACGACAATCAGCACAGTGGCCGCTATTGCAACCTGCAGTGATAACCGCAATGAGAAAAATACAGAGCTATCCATATATGCCATGCAAGATCATGGGATGCGGAACCCATATTTCTTCAGGACCGCCGTTCCTTCCTTTGAGAGGACAGCATCAACGAATGCCTTTGCTGCCGCCTCATTTTTCGTTCCTTTCACAACTGCAATTGGATATACGACCGGCTTATGGCTGGATTCCGGTGCCTCTGCCGCAACTACAACTTCTGCACTCCTGACAGCTGCATCGGTAGCATAGACTACTCCCGCATCTACCTCACCGCGAGCAACATAATCGAGCACCTGGCGCACATTTTCGGCATAAATCAATTTATCCCTGATGGCCGATGCAAGCTTGTAATAATCAAATACCTCCGCTGCATAGCGGCCTGCAGGGACGGTCTTCGGGTTGCCCGCAGCAATGCGCCTGATTCCGGCGGATGCCAGGTCATCAAATGACTTGATCCTGCTGTTTCTTGGCGCGACAAGAACGACAATGTTCTTCGCGAAGGCCACCCTTGTGCCTGGCAGAACCAGGCCCTTTGCACTCATGTCATCCATATCTTTTTGGGCGGCTGAGGCAAAAACATCGACCGGGGCTCCCCCCGTTATTTGTCGAACGAGATCGCCCGAAGCTCCGAAGTTGAACAGGATTTTGGTATCCGGGTGCTTGGCTTCATACAGTTTGCCGATCGCTTCAAAGGCGTTCTTCAGGCTGATAGCAGCCGAGACAGTCAGCTCTGATGCCATCGCGCCTGGGGTAGTGATGAGGCTTAGTAAAAGCAGGCAGGCTATACTACTCATCCACCGCACTAAACTTTTTTTCATGGCATGCAACCTCCCCTATCAGCGTTTACGAAACTTTATTTGCTTCGATTTCTTTATCAGAAAATCCTGGAAATCGTCATGAAATTCCTGAAAGAGCTTAACTGCCCTTTCGCCGTCAGCAGTCAATCTCGCTCCTCCTCCTCCTTTGCCTCCAGTCGCAGTCTCGACAAGCGGACTTGTCGATTGATTGTTCATGGATTCCACAAGCTCCCAGGCATGCCGGTATGACATATCCAGCGACCGCGCCGCTTCGCTGATCGAGCCGTACTGTCTTATCCGTTCCAGCAGGAGGACCCTGCCGTATCCGAGAAAAGCCCCGTCTTTGCCTTCGATCCAGATACGGCCCATAAAGTTATATCCGCGGCATTCCGCTTTACTGACACACTGATTTATCTTTTTCATAATCGTTATATATAATAAGGAATAACGCTATCCAATGCAACTCGTTATTATCATTTAGTGACGCATTGCCGCGCCGGCAAACCGCGTTCCTTCATTTTCATGCAGAGTGAAAGCTTAATCTCGTCATAAAGTTTCCAAAATTCACACGGTCATGCGGCGAATTTCGATATGAAGAGACCGAACATAAGCGAGCCCCAGGCCACCAAAGCGACATATGTAGCAATCTCGCCCTTTTCGCATACATTCGTTCTTTTGGATATAAAGAACGACAGCACGAATATAACAAGTCCGAAGACTATCACTCCTGTAATCATTGTGTACCTCCAGTGTAACATTGTTAACCCGCATTATTCACACGCTATGTTGTGCCTTGTCTGAAGCATTCGAATCGATGCGCGCTGTCTGGGTTCTCAGGGCCGCCAGGCCGATGCGCCAATTTTCATATTAGACAGATTGTACCTTTCGCGCCTGACTTGAGTTATCACATACAAAGGCTAATTCAGCGCGCAAGAGGCGAATGCTTTAGACCAAGGCGCTTATTATTTTCCTTCTTCAGCTCAGTAAGGTTCTGAAACCAAATATCACCGCAGAAGACAATGCCCGAACAACCATTCCTTCCCGTGAAAGAAAAGATGCAACCATTGCGGTCAGAACCAAATACTTGCAGCTCTGCATAATCTCATTAAGCATGGCAGCCTCCTTAATTCACCATTTCGTATTCTTCGCCGATCACTGCCGAGAGAACTTCGAGCTCCATGTCCCTGTCCTCTCCAAGTATTCCGCATGCATCAGCCCGGCATTGGCGGCAGTGAGTCATCTGTTCAACATATTTGCCGCATTCTATGCGTAAAGCATGAATCATTTCACGCGACGGTCGTTCGATATGACTAAATCCGGCCTGCGGGATCAGCGGTAACACATTATGCAAATCAGCGCCTCTCTCGCCAGCAAGCCGCGCGATCAATGGGATTTCAGTTTCGTTGATGCCGGGGATCAATACACTGTTGACCTTCACTGCCATTCCGGCATCTATTGCATTGCGAAGGCCTCTCCACTGGTTGGCGCAGATAAGCCCGGCAGCTTCCCTTCCCGTATATTTTCTGCCC
>DATJOY010000089.1:0-11420 GCA_035506695.1 Dissulfurispiraceae bacterium | reverse complement strand
TTTTTTCCACATTCAGCGCCGAATCGTTAAAACAGAACCAGGTGGCCCTGAGCATCGAACTTGAACGATCCATAGGTCCCGATTTCTATCGCACAACACTCAAAGGTGCATATGGACTGCACGATAAATTCGAGGTGATTTTTTCGTTGCCCTACGTATTTGCCGACAAAGGATTGGGCGACGGCGTTGAGGATGTAAGCTTCGGGATAATACACAGGGTTGTGGACGAAAGTGCTTATCTGCCTGCGATAGCATATCTTTTGACGGTTTCCACTCCGTCAGCTAACGAAGCTATTTCTACTGACGGCAGGGTTGGTGGAGGCCTGCTTCTGACAAAGAAAGTAGGTCCCTTCAAGGGACATCTCAACTTGCTGTACATTGTACCGCAGAGACATGATCTGAATGACGAATATGATATAAATATCGGCTCTGAGCTTGCGCTGACCCATAATACCACAGTGCTTGCCGAACTCATAGGAAGAAAGGATTTTTTCAAGAACAAACTGGACTTTCTTGAGTGGAGACTGGGATACCGCATTACAAGCAACGACAACATCTTTACTACCATTGGTGCCGGGTTCAACATCGAAAACAGGACTCCCGACCTGAGACTTCTGTTTTCGGTAGGTGTCGTACTTCCTTTTCAGAAGGCCAGGATTCAGAAGGTTTATGAAGAGTAGTTTGTGATATAATTACAAGTTATGTTTGATCTGGGGATTCAGGAACTTGTCGTTATCTTCGTTGTTGCTCTCCTTGTATTCGGACCCAAAAGGCTGCCGGAAATTGCACGATCGATGGGCAAGGGCCTCGGTGAGCTGAAACGGGCGCTTGACGGGGTCAAGACGCAAATAAACTCTGAGTTGCACGAGGTTAAGGATGTCAAGGAGTTGAAAGACCTTGATCCTATCTCCCTCAAAAACGAGCTATTTAAGAACGAAGACCTTTTTAAGATAAACGAAGAGAAGCCCCAGGCACTCCAGACAGTTGCAGAGCAGCCGAAAGAACAGGCCGCTGTTCCCCAGAAAGACAGCGATAAGGGAGACACTTCGGTAAACCAGCCCCCCCCGGATCAGCACAAGGGGGAAAGGTAAATGGCCGATGAAAAAATGTCCCTTGTCGCACACCTCGAAGACCTCAGAAAGAGAATAGTCGTTTCCTTATTGGTCCTTATTGCAGCTTTTGTTGTCGCTTTTAATTTTTCTGAAGAGATATTCGCAGTCCTCATGTTTCCGCTCCGCTACTCGCTGGACTTTTCGGTCACCGGTCTGTACTTTCAATTTGTCCCGGCGGACAAGCTGCATTCCACCAAGCTTGTATTTCTTGAGCCTGCTGAGGCCTTCTGGATGAACATGAAGGTGGCATTCGTTGCAGCTATAGTGCTTTCACTGCCCGTCATCTTCCATCAGTTATGGAAATTTATTTCGCCGGGCCTGCAAAAAAATGAGAAGAAATATGTATTCCCGTTCGTAATCTCAGCAACAGGCCTCTTCCTGATCGGGGCTTCTTTCTGCTTTATCATTGTCCTGCCCTTCGCGTTGAGTTTCCTGCTCTCCTATAAGGTCGGCGATTTCCTCATGCCGATGCTGTCTGTCGGCAAGTACGTCGATTTCTGCCTTAAATTTATTGTCGCATTTGGTGCTATCTTTGAACTCCCCATACTCCTGATCTTTCTTACGAGGATCGGTCTCGTATCGACCCAAACGCTCAAGCGCAACAGGAGAATGGCGATAGTCCTCGCTTTTGTCGCCGGGGCCATCCTGACACCTACTCCGGATGCTTTCAATCAGACGCTGATGGCTGTCCCGATCATATTACTTTATGAGCTTGGTATCTTGCTGTCGGTCTTTTTCGAAAAGAGAAAAGTAGATGGCGACGGGTAGAAATTTCAAGGCAGTAGCCAATGATATCGGAGAAGGGTTTGTAACGATAAACCCGATTTTTCTAAAGCCCTTCGACACTGAGTCACTCAAGTTGCTTTACGATGCAATCAACAAAAAGCAAAATGAACTCAGGGCCGAGCCTTTCCCGTACGGCGATGTCGATAAGATAAGAAGAAGAAACCTGAAACTTCAGAGGGTCTACAATTCTCTCATGCTGATAAAAAATTATGCACGTGAGAGAAGGATTATTTTAAGTTAGGAGACAGAGTGAAATTAGCCATCATCGGCTTGTCGAATTCCGGCAAGACAACAGTATTTAATGCCCTTACCGGGCAGAACATCGAAACGACGCTTTATGCAACTGTAGCTGGTGAGCCCCATTTCGGGGTCGTAAAGGTCCCGGACCGGCGTCTCGAAAAGCTCGCTGAGATATATAAGCCGAAAAAGGTAACTCATGCAACCGTCGAGTATGTAGACTATATCGGGCTGACCAAGGGCGACATCGTTCAAAACGGCAAGGTCTTCGACCTGATCAAGGACGCAGATGCGGTTGTCCATGTCGTGCGGGCCTTTGCCGATGATGTGGTCCAGCATCCGCTGAGCACCGTAGACCCTCTCAGGGATATTGAAACGGCAGAACTCGAATTCATCTTCGGCGACATGGAATTCGTAGAAAAGCGCCTTCAGAGGATGGAAGAGTCCGCGAGAAAGGGCAAAAAGCCGAGTGAATCCGAAAAGAAGTTGATGCTTAAATGCAAGACGGCCCTCGACAAGGAGATACCCCTCAGGAATGTCGAATTCGACGAAGAGGAACAGAAGGCGATGAAACCGCTTCAATTCGCATCCACAAAACCTGAGATTATCGTGCTGAATGTGGGCGAGGACGATCTTGCATCCGGAAAGGCGGATGAATTGCTGTCGAAGGCGGAAGAATTAATTGAGGCGAAAGGACTTTCCGGAACGACGAAAGTAGTGATCCTCTGCGGCAAGATCGAGATGGAGATAGCTCAACTTGCACCGGAAGAGGCAAGGGCATTTCTGGACGATCTTGGCATACAAGAACCGGCGCTGTACAAGCTAATCAGGGAGTCTTATGATCTGCTTGGACTGATTTCGTTTCTTACCGCCGGAGAAGACGAGGTCAGGGCTTGGACGATTACCAGGGGAATGAATGCACAGAAGGCCGCAGGCAAGATACATTCCGACATCGAGCGGGGATTCATCCGCGCGGAACTCGTCAGCTATGAAGACTTCATGGCCGACGGCGGAATGAGCGCCGCGCGGGACAAAGGCCATCTGAGGCTCGAAGGCAAGACTTACGAAGTCAAGGACGGGGATATAATTAATTTCAGGTTTAACGTGTAAGGACCATTGTCACCCATCGTATGCCGTCGTAAAATTTATCCCTGAAATGTAAACCCTCTTTTTCCATAGCCGCAATCACTTCTTCTTCCTGACCGATTATCATACCGGAGAGAATAACGATGCCGTCTTTCTTAAGTCGCGTGGCGATTTCCGGCGCTATGGCGATCAGAATCTCCGACATCAGGTTTGCTGCGATCACATCGAACGCGCCTGCCGCAGCCAAAATCGTGCCTTCCTTGATCGTCACATTTTTCAAACCGTTGAGAGCGATATTCCGCATCGCGGCATCGATGGCAAGCGGATCGATATCCACACCTACGGCTTCTCTAAAGCCGAGCTTCATGGCGCAGATAGTCAGGATGCCTGTGCCCGTGCCGACATCAAGAAACCTGTCTTTAGTCCCCTGAGATGAAATCTTCGCGATCAGTTCGATGCAGGTCCTGGTTGTATCATGATGACCTGTGCCAAATGCCATGCCGGGGTCGATGATCAGATTGATGCGTTTTTCTCTTGATAATTCCCATGGGGGAATGATAGAAATATTTTCTCCGATATCGATAGGTTGAAATTTTTTCTTCCATGATTCATTCCAGTCCCGTTCTGCAATATACTCATAGCTGAAGACCATGTCGCATGGAAGACCGGAATCTTTCAGGATGTTTTTGAAGACGACGAAGTCAGAGGTCAGCTTGTCTATGCCGGCGCGGTCCGGATAATAAAAAATGAGGCCTTTTTCTTTTTCTATGACGCCAAGGCAGCCGGACCCCGTTGCAAGACCGAGCAACGCATCCCGCGCCTCAACCGCCAATTCTACATTGAATTCATAATAGCCCATATCGTTGTCCCTTCAGAGGTGTTATGAAAATACACTTGCGAATCGCTCACAGCAGGAATACTTCTATATTGATTCAAAGTGTTATTCTGTAATATAACGTTTGGATATCAAAATCGACAAATGAAATTAAGATTACTTCTGATCAATCCATGGATTTATGACTTTGCAGCGTACAACTTGTGGGCGCGGCCCCTCGGCCTTCTCAAGGTAGCCGAATTCCTGAGTTCATTCAATGTCGAACTTATTCTTGTTGACTGCACTGATTCGGCGGGATCAGGTCGTTTCGGGACCGGGCATTATGATGCTGAAATAGTACCCAAGCCTGCAATTTTGAGGGAAGTGCCGAGACACTTCAAGAAATATGGAATAAGCATCCCCGAATTTCAGCATAGGTTGAAATCTGCCGGTAATGTTGATCTGGTGCTTATCACGTCGATTATGGGCTACTGGTATCCTGGTGTTCAGAAAGCGGTGGAACTGGTGCGCAATGAACTTGGCACGGTCCCGGTGATACTCGGGGGCATCTATGCCACGATCTATCACGAACATGCATCAAGATATTCAGGAGCCGATTTCATCTTCAGGGGGCCGCTGAACAACGGACTGCTCTTTGCGATGTCCACGTTCGGGTTTAAAATTAAAAGGAAGAGGGGACCAGTGCCTTATTACCGCCTCGGGTTTTACGATCATATCGCATACGCGCCACTGCTGACTTCAACGGGCTGTCCTTTCAGGTGCGACTATTGCGCCTCGTCACTTCTTGCAAGAAGATATGAGAGATGTCAACATGATGAAATAATAAAGAACATTGTTGAATTGTCTGAAATGGATGTGCATGATTTTGCCTTTTATGACGATGCCCTGCTCGAATATCCGGAAGAGCATATCAAACCCTTGTTGCGTAATGTTTTGTCATTAGGGCTGCAGGTGCGTTTTCACACGCCCAATGGGATGCATGCGAGATACATGGATGCCGAACTTGCAGGACTGATGAGAGCGTCCGGGTTCAGGACGATTCGGCTTAGCCTCGAAACAACAAACCCCGAGAGGCAGCTTTCATCGGGGGGCAAGGTCTGCAATGAGGAACTGGAAAGTGCTGTGGGGCATCTCTTTCAGGCCGGATTTACCAAAAACGAAATCGGCATTTATATCATGTACGGCCTTCCGGGTCAGGGACTTGAAGAAGTAAAGGAGAGCATCTCTTTTCTGAAGAGACTTGGTGTTAGAGTAAATCTCACTGAATTTGCTCCTGTACGTGGAACCAATAGCTGGAAAGAGCTTGCAAATAAAGGAACTATAACTGATGATCTCGACCCGCTGCTTACAAATAATACTGTTTTCACGTCTATTTTTTCGGGATATTATCCTGAAGATGTGGCCCATATGAAGATTGATGTAAATGAATATAATGCAAGATGACAAATCATCTATAAGTGCTGACATGTCCGCATTTTTCATTTGACTAATGATGGAGATTCTGCTAATTTAGAATTAGCTTTTTCACGGCGATGGAGTTCGCCTTTAACCGTCCAATGAGGACTGATGACTCCTACTCTCATCATGGGGGTAGGAGTTTTTTTCCGCCCTTCAACGAATGCAAAAGGGAGGCGGCTTATGTATGAAGTCTGGGGAACGGCAGCTCTCTGGCTGGGGCTGGCACTATTTGCTACGCTCCTGTCGATTTGGCTGCGCATTGCTACCGCATTATCCGAGATCATCGTGGGCACCGTTGCACAACTCCTGATAGGGGCTTTGATAGGGACCTCCCTCGGCTCCGACCAGCCGTGGATAAAATTCCTGTCGGGCACCGGCGCGATCGTTCTCACTTTTTTGGCCGGAGCAGAGCTTGACCCCGTCATTTTTAAGGCCAAATGGAAAGAGGCTTCGGCCATTGGATTCATTTCATTTCTTGCGCCCTTCCTCGGCTGTACTGCGGCAGCATATTATTTTCTCGACTGGACGGTCCGCTCAAGCTGGCTTGCAGGCGTTGCGATGTCCACGACATCGGTGGCTGTGGTGTATGCGGTGATGCTTGAACTCGGGCTGAACAAGACCGAATTCGGGAAGACGATCCTTGCCGCGTGCTTTGTGACCGATCTTGGCACAGTAATCGCCCTCGGCCTTATATTCGCACCGTTTACCATGAGGACGGTCATATTTATTGTGTTTGGCATTGCAGTTTTTGCCGTCCTTCCGTATATTACGCCATGGTTCTTTAAGAAATATGGCAACAGACCTTCCGAACTCGAAGCCAAATACCTGCTGCTGATATTGTTCGGACTGGGCTCTTTAGCCGCATGGTCCGACAGTGAAGCGGTGCTGCCGGCCTACGTTATCGGGATGGTCCTTGCCGGAACGGTCGGAAGGGATCATGCTCTTGTCCGGCGGCTGAGGACTCTGACGTTCGGGCTCTTGACCCCCTTTTACTTTATCCGCGCAGGCTCATATGTATCTATCCCTGCAGTTGTAACGGCCCCAATAGCGCTGCTGGTACTATTCGGCTCAAAGATGGCCACTAAAATAGTGGGTATCTATCCCGTTACAAAAAAATATGATTATTCACACAAAGAGGGCGTTTATACTACACTTCTCATGTCTACCGGGCTGACATTCGGCTCCATATCGGCCCTGTTCGGACTCACGCACAACATTATCGATCAGCAGCAGTATTCACTTTTGATCGTAGCGGTAATAGGAAGCGCCGTAATTCCTACGCTGATCGCTAATGCCTTCTTCATCCCGCACTATCTGTTGCCAAAAAAGGAAAAGACAACTTTGCGTGAAAGCACTATTACTGAAGAATGAAAGAGGAGGGTTTATGCTGAAAAAATTATTGGTGGCTTTCGATGGTTCGCAGCAGGCTGAAAAGGCCTTTGATTATGCCCTCGAATTTTCGGGGCTCTGTCCTGGTGCCGCGCCGGAGGTAACGGTTATTTCAGTCGCTCAGCCTCCCGAGCCGATCGACATCGTCGAGATGGATGCAGTCATCGACAATGCTAAGTTGCATTACGAGGAATTTTTCGGGAAATTGAGGGAGAGGGCCCACAACAAGGGAATCGAGATAAAAACCCATATTGCCATAGGGCATCCTGCCGACCAGATCGTGAAATATGCGGCCGAAGACAACTCGGATATTGTAGTCGTCGGCCAGCGCGGAAAATCGAAGATCGAAAGCTGGCTCCTGGGGTCCGTATCGCGGCGTGTTGCTGCCTATGCCCCCTGTACTGTTACTATTGTTAAATGATCTCAACGATTCGGAACGGGTTTATCGTCGGCATCGGAGGATTTGTAGGGGCAATCGTCAGATATGCCCTTGCAGTGTGGATCGGCCAGGCCTGGGGCCGCTCCTTCCCGCTCGGCACCTTTGTCATCAATGTGACGGGCAGTTTTTTGATAGGACTTCTGATGACACTATTTACCGAACGGTATTCGTTTGATCCTGCATGGCGACTTCTCTTTGTAGTCGGGTTCCTCGGTGCCTATACCACCTTCTCGACTTTTGAATACGAGACCGGTAAACTCATAAAGGACAGCGAATGGTTTTATGCATTAAAGAATATTGTGCTCAGCGTGACAGTTGGTTTCATAGCTCTCAAATGCGGTGAGGTTTTCGCAAAAATCATATAGGAGAAAATTTTATGGTCAAGGTCGGTGCTGCGAAGAAACTGACTGTTTATGTGGATGAAGCAGACAAATACGGAGGCAAACCGGTTTACGAAGTTCTGCTTGACATCTTTTTTAAGAAGAAGCTTGCAGGCGTAAGCGTCTTCAAGGGGGTTGCAGGATACGGAAGTGACGGGGTCTTTCATACAGCAAAGATTCTTGAGCTGTCCCTAAATATGCCGGTCAAGATCGAGGTAGTGGAATCAGAGGAATTGATCAATAAGGTCCTTCCCACTGTTTATCAGATCGTTGAAAAGGGAATGGTCGAAGTCAGCGATACGAATGTGATCAAATGCTGCAGAAACGCTCCCGTGGAACAGGAGGAAGTGATGAGGATGAAACTCGAAGGAAAGGCAAAGATGCTGCGGATTATTGTCAGCGAGGATGATAAATGGGAAGGCGAAGAACCCTTGTACGAAGCTATCGTAAAGAGGTTGATCATGATGGACATGGCCGGAGCCACGGTATACAAGGCTATCGCCGGATACGGTCCTCACAGGCGTTATCATAAAAAGAAGACGCTGGCAAAAAGCCGGGACCTTTCGGTGCAGATTCTCGCAATCGACAAGGAAGAGAACATAAACAAAGTGCTCCCGGCCTTGGATGATATGGTTGGGGAAGGGATTGTGGTGCTTACAGACGTGGACGTAATTAAATATACTCACCGTGACGTTGCGCCTGACCTGTGAACAATGCTGGATCCGTATGGCGATTTTAGACATGAGGGATTGCCGTAGTGTCTGCGATCAGATTTAAAAGCTATCAGTCTGAAATGCAGATGCTGAATCCGTTCAACGGGTTTGCCGAAGACCGGCATGTTATCGAAGTCAGAGAAGACCCACTGCTCGGTGATAAAAGCGTTTATAACCCGGTCGTCAGGGAAAAGGTCAAATTCTTTTTCCGTGACTGCGATGAACTGCTGATCGCTAAGCTGATCGAGGAAAGCGCAAAGACCTGTCTCTTCTGCGATGACAGGCTTGAAAAAAATACTCCACGGTATCCCGATGCGCTCGTTTCAGAAGGACGCATAAGAGTTGGCGAGGCCGTGTTGTTTCCCAACCTTTATCCTGTCGGCAAGTATCACTCGGTTATCGTACTCACCAAAGCACATTTTCTCAGGCTCTCGGAGTTTCGCCCTGAAATTATAAGCAACGGTCTAAGAGCTGCTCAGCGGTTTATAAATACAGTCTATGACAAGGATCAGGAATCGGTTTGCGTAGCGGTGAACGCCAATTATTTGTTTCCTGCCGGTGCGACCTTTGTGCATCCGCATTTGCAAATGCTGGTCACTACGACACCTTATTCATATCATGACCGGATCATCCGGGCATGCCAATCGTATTATCAGGAGAATGATTCTGAATACTACCCCGACCTGATTGAAGAGGAGAAGCTTATCGGTACAAGATATATAGCTGAAAGTGGGGACTGGCATTGGCTTGCGGCATTTTCTCCGACGGGCGTTAATGAAATTAATGCCATACATGAAAGTGAGAGCGATTTCGGCAAGCTATCGGATACCGATCTCGTTACTCTTGCAACGGGCATCTCAAAAGTCCTTGCCCTCTATGAAGATTTCGGACATTTGAGTTTCAACTATTCTGTCTATTCCGTACGGGACTCATTCAATAAAGGCGGGTTCCGGTGCAACCTTAAGATGATAAGCAGGCAGAATCTTTATCCCAACTATCGAAACGATGATTATTTTTTGCAGAAACTGTTGCAGACCGAGTTGATTATTAATCTTCCGGAGGACCTGGCAATTAAGATGCGCAAACTTTATCAGGAGGATTGAGATGTTTGAACTTGATATACCCGGCTTTGGATTTGTCAGGCTGCAACACCTCGTATCAGATTTCACCGGCACTCTTTCTGTCGACGGCGGACTCCTGCCGGGTGTAAAGGAGCAGATGAACAGAGTGGCGGAAATGCTTAAGCTGCATGTGCTCACCGCCGACACTTTCGGCAGGGCGAGGGCTGAGCTGGAAGGAATAAAATGCGAAATCCACATTCTCGATGGCGATGAACATGATTTGCAGAAAGAAACATTTGTGAAAAAACTGGGAGCGGATAGCGTGATTGCAATCGGCAACGGCAATAACGACAGGAGAATGCTCCGGGTTGCAAAGATAGGGATAGCGGTCTGTCTTGATGAAGGATGCTCAAAAGACGCGCTGATGTCCGCTGACATCTTGGTCAAATCCCCGGTCGATGTTTTGGATTTGTTGCTGCAGCCCAAAAGACTTAAAGCGACTTTGCGTTTCTGAAACCGGTCATGCGGGAAGATAAATGAAACAAAAGAATGGTAGCTTCGCATTCGGCAGAAATGTAACCGTAACCGGCTTTGTCAGCCTCTTCATGGACATAAGCTCTGAGATGATATACCCGCTTGTACCGCTTTTTCTTGCGAACGTTCTCGGAGTGAATAAATCTCTGATTGGCCTGATCGAAGGTATTGCCGAATCCACGGCCAGCCTGCTGAAGGTCTTTTCAGGCTGGTTTTCCGACCGCATAGGCAACCGCAAGTGGCTGATGGTCCTTGGCTACGGCATCTCTACTTTAAGCAGACCTATTCTTGCACTTGCCGCCGGATGGCACCAGGTCATGGGGTTCCGGTTTGTCGACAGGTTCGGCAAAGGTATTCGTACCGCTCCCCGGGATGCGATAGTCGTCGAATCCACCGACAAGACGCATCTGGGACGCGCATTTGGCTTCCAGCGTGCAATGGATACACTTGGTGCGGTTATCGGACCGGCACTGGCCTTTTTTCTGCTCGGGATATTTTCCAATGGATACAGGATAATTTTCTGGCTCTCGATTATACCCGGAATATGCGCAGTACTCCTGATTATTTTTTTTATCAGCGAAAAAAAGAGAGCGCTCTCTCTTGAATCGAAAACCTTGAAGCTTTCAATGCAGCAGTTCGACGGAAGGTTTAAGGCATTCGTTCTTATTGCTACGGTATTTGCTGTTGGAAACTCAAGCGATGTTTTTCTTATTCTGAGAGCGCAGCAGTTGGGGATCCCTGCATTGACCATCCCTGTAGTTTATCTGATGTTCAACGTTATATATTCGCTGTCGTCACTGCCTGCGGGAATGGCTGCGGACAGATTCGGCAAGAGAAGGGTCATACTACTGGGGTTCATACTATTTTCACTGGTATATTACGGTTTTGCCGTCGCCGGAAATTCAACTGCGATTTGGGTCCTGTTTGCATTTTATGGAGTATTCATGGGCCTGACAGAAGGTGTTCAGAAGGCCTTTCTTGCCGATATCATACCAGCTGACTTCAAGGCGACCGCCTTTGGCATATACAATACTGCAGTGGGACTGGCCATGTTTCCGGCAAGTCTAATCGGCGGTCTGCTCTGGGACCGTGTCTCCCCGGCTGCGACATTTTACTATGGCTCAGTTACAGCCGCTACTTCTGCGCTTCTTTTCATAATTTTCATATTATGCGACAGACCCGCAAAACCAGTGGGCTGCCGAATTTAATCTAAAAGAATACGTGTACGCTTCAGTAGAATCCCTCTCTGCTACATAATTTCCCAATTAGAATCAAATGTATTGTCATGGTCAGTATAGACGAAGCCCATGGTCTTTCCAACACCAGGCATTTCGCCCTCCTTAATTTGCCAGAAGGTGAGATGAATACCAGCGATAAGGTGGTTTTCATC
>DATJOY010000088.1:0-6054 GCA_035506695.1 Dissulfurispiraceae bacterium | reverse complement strand
ATGACGACCGGCTTGCCCGTTTCGGCGCATGCCTGCATGCAGAGTTCCATGGTCCAGACGAAGGTGTAATAGCGCGCGCCCACATCCTGAAGATCAACAACGAGCGCATCCAATTCCTTAAGCGCAGAAGTGCGGGGTTTTCTCGTTTCACTGTACAAGCTGTATACCGGCAGGCCCGTCCTGCGGTCGAGAAACCCTTTCCACTCCACCATATTGTCCTGGGTTTCTCCCCTGATTCCATGCTGCGGGCCGAAGAAAGCCTTGACCTCCAACTTCCGTGATTGGAGCAGAACCGTGGAAGCGTGCTGAAGTCTTTTGTTGACGGAGGCGGGATGTACGAGCAGACCCACTTTCGTCCCCGTCAGCGCGCGGGGCCAATTACGTTCGACGCGGTCGAGGCCTGTCTTTGTCACGATGTAGTTCCTGCTGAGAAAAATAGGAGGCTCATAAATGGTGCAATTATGCGGATGTTACGACCTTCGACAGCATCTCGATGAAGGCAGTTATGGTTTCCTTATTTCCCTGTGAAATTTCTGTGAACTCCATCCCGAGATACAAGGAGTCTTCCATTTTTCTGACATTGCGAAGGATGCAGTCTGCTTCGATACCCTTTTCGAGTATGTTGAACGTAAGATAAAAACTGGTGCCGACAGGGAATGCTTCCTCTTCTATGCCACTGAGCTTGACCCTGCAGCCAGTCTCGCTGACATCGCAGAGCTCAACATCAAATTTCATAACGTTCTGTGGGTTCATAAGCTTTGCCAAAATATTCAAATTGAACCGCTTTGATTTGCGGAAAGGTGTTCTGTTAATCTCCTGCGGGTATTTGAAAAAAATCAGTGGTGCCGGAAAAAACTGTACAGAGATGATCGATGTCTGGAAGCCGTAGGCATCGTCACCTTTCAGGAAACGGATGATGCAGTTGTCCTCCTTTTTGAGTTTCACCGGTTTGTCATTGAGGTAAGGAAGGTTGGTCAGAAGAAAAAGTTCTTTTTGCCAGCCCAGCACGTAGATGCCTACGCGCTGTTCGAGTTTGGGCAGCTGGAGCAGCAAAGGCAGGCCGGGGTTGAACAATTCACTGCTCACCGCGTCACCGATTCCTATTCGGAAATTTGTTTGAGATTTTCACACGCAAACCGGTTCCCCATATCGCAGACCTTCTTGAAGTCGGCGGCAGACTTGCGAAGGAATGCCATGCCTCTGCTGAAATATGCGTCGGCATAATTCGTACGCAGGAGAATGGCCTTGTTGTAATCTTCAATGGCCTCGTCATATTGTTTATTATAAGCGTATGCTATGCCACGGTTGAGATAGACTTCCGCAATGTTAGGGTCAAGGGACAGTGCTTTTGTGTAGTCTTCAATCGCCTTTTCATGCTGGCCTTTCTTGTAATGGGCGAGCCCCCGGTTGTAATAAACTGCGGTATTGTTCGGGTCGGCGGCAATGACCTTCGTGAAATCGGAGACCGCTTCAGCGTATCTGCCCTTCTTATAATAAGAAAGACCGCGGTTGTAATATGCGTCGATGAAATCAGACTTAAGGGAGATTGCTTTCCCGTAATTCTGGATGGCCTCGTCATACTGGCCGGCATTGAATGCGGCGTTGCCCTTGTCTACAAACCCCTGGGCGTCAAGCGCATAAGCTCCGGCTGTTAAGAAGATTGTGAGAAAGATGAGTGCGCTCAAGGCAATGCCATATCGATTTATCATATTTCAAGCTCCAATAAGTGTTTCCAGCATTATAGCACAGACATCCGCGGGCAGCATATCTAATCGAAAACGCCCGCCTGACCGGGCAAATGGGCGGGTATTTTGGCGGGAGCGCGTGCGAATCGAACACACCCTGCCGGGTTGTAGCCGGCAACACCGGATTTGAAGTCCGGGAGGGACACCAGAACCCTATGCACTCCCAAAATTTTATTTTACGGTATTTGCCGTAACTGTCGCAACTTTGTCCTTTGCCCCATTCTGCGCTCTGAGGAAAGACCGTTGCGAATATTTACGGGAAAGGCTGAATGTTATAGGTTGTTGTCAATGTGGGTCGGAAAGTAATTCGCTTATAACACACAGACTATATAATGGATAAAATACTTCGGAGAAGCGCTCCATCTTCTATCTGAGCAAGCTGGTACAACTAGTGTATCGGAATGATTACAACGATGATATGAGATTTAATGGATCAGTCCTACTTGGATTCAGTCTCAGCGCTTTTTTTAGTTTCCATTATGTATACGAAAAGGTTCCTGCACATTCGGAGCTTCTTCAGGTAAATCTTTCTTTCCGGTTCAACGTTCTTTTCTATTATCGATAGAAGTTTGTCGCATCGCATTATAAGTGTCTCCAACTCCCGGATTGACATAGAATCTGCATCCACAGTTTGCATGCAGATATCATCAAATTCAGTCTTGAACTGCACTTCAGGCCAGGCATGTTGTGGTTCTACAGTGCAGGCGAATAGCATGAAAGTCATGACCAGCAGTAACTGATGAAACAGACGGCGACTTTTCTTTATGCCCCACTCGGCAGCACCGTTTCTATAATGTCCACAATGCCTCTTATTCACTCGACCGGTTCCGTGTGGCAGCGCTGGCAGTCTATCACCGGGAAAGCTACCAAGCCGTGACAGACTCCGCAATATTTGCCTTGCATTATATCCGCCATTCCATACTTTGTTGTCCCCTTTTTGACGCCCACAAAAATCTCGGGATGGCAGAGTTCGCATCCGTTCCATACCGTATGTTTCTTATGCGAGAAGACGATCTTCGGCATGCCTTCCACTTTCGGGTCCAGGGAAAAATCCTTCTGTACTTTTAGACCGGGCCGCCTGATAGAAATGCCTTCCAGGAAATCAACAGGCTTGATAAGGCCGAGCTCTTCAGCCTTCTCCCAATTTATCCCATTGCCGAAACGCTCTTTTGGCATACGCGAGGCAAATTCTGAGAAATCATGTTCCTTCTTGACGTTCTTGCCCAGGGAGTGGCAGCGTTCGCAGCGCTGTAAATCCTTGTGACCAAATTCCTTAGAGCAGGCGGCAAATACCTTTCTTTTGCCGAAGTCTTTCTTGCCGTTATGACAAGTGCCGCAATAATAACCTTTGCTGTTGTCTACAGCTTTTATCCCAGTGGCCCCTGCCTTCATGGCGAAGGCCAGGTCAACATGACAGACACGGCAAGTGAATTGAGACCTGTGGAACCAATGATCAAACACAACTGGTGCCATATGGGCATTTTCCGAATAATTATTTATTACAACGTGTCCGTATTCGTAAGGCAGGAGCCTCTTTTTCTTTAAGCCAGTCTGGGCCAAGGCTACCCCGGTGACGGCAAGTAATATCAGTGTAATAAAAAGAGCTCTTTTCATTGATCGCCTCCAACATTATGTTATTACACCAAAAGCAAATATCAAGCCAAAAAAAACTTATTTAGGACAATGCTGCTGCATCATTCTAAATCATAGAGTAAGAGTTTTGATATGACTTACAAGGTCTGTATTTCGCAAAATCACTATAAAATTAATCAAGGTCAGACACCTACGCAGTCGGGCTATTAAGAACATATTTTATCTCGGTAAGGTCGAAAGGCTTGGTGATCAGCTGATATGTTTCTTTTCCGATCGATTCCCATGAGCTGTCACTTAAAGGAGGTGCGATCATGATTATTATTTTGGTATCCGGTGAAAATTCCTCGATTCTTCTTATAACCTCAAGCCCGCTTGCATCAGGAAGCTGAAGTTCCAGGAAACAGAGGTCATAGTGTTTGGCGCTTATCTTGTCCATAGCATCATACGCTTTCGAATGCCACCGCAACTTCTCCATGATAACGTGCAACCATCCTTGTCAGGCTATACAGAATCAGCTCACTGTCGTCTACCACCAGTATGTTCATTTAGCACGGATATTGCAAGTTCCAGACCATGGATATTTCCATTGTGATATTACATTGAAAATAAAGGAATGAATTTCGGGCGGTCATGTTTAAATCTATGCATGGTGTATGGTGAAATTGCCGAAAACTGCAGTGCCCGGTGGTGATATGGCCTAAAAAGTGAATTGCCTTTACAATGGGTTTATGAACGAACCATGTGCTCTAAATGCGGCCTGTTTGTATGTACACGCATATGAAGTAGAATAATAAGATAGAGGAAATTGTTGCTTGAGTGAGAGTCTGCTTCGGTAATAAGGCAATACCTATATGATTAAATATGTCGTCAATAGACCTTACTGTTGCAATGTCGGAACGAGAGGAATGCCCCAAAGTCCTGCAAATGCGATGTTGAAACCGTATTCATCGAGAATTGCAAGAGCAGACTGCGAGTTGCTTCATGTTTGTGATGAATTTATGGGTATGAAAATCTTCAAGGGTATAGCTTGCAAGCCTTTGCTTCATCCCTCACGTTCCTATTCTGAAATATTTTTGCAACGTTAAGGTGGATTAATGACTGAATTTTGTTTGCAGATCAAATTGCATAAATATCGCCGGAGGAACAGATTTATGAACAGATTTAAACTATGTCTCAGCCTGATAGGTTTCATAATATTGACCTTTTGTGCAGGTTTTCGGACTGATTATGCTGCGGCTGCTGTTGCAGGGGAGAGGGTCGACATGTCAACTATCGGCATGGGTTTCAGCCACCTGCCGCAAGAGTTGCAGGCGGCCTTTTCAGCTGCAGCCGGCCATGACGACGCGGCATATGCCATCAATAGGGCGGCTGTCGGATATCATGGCGCCAATATGAGGCACAATTTAAGTCTTGATTTTTCAAATGAGGGTCTTACAGTGCGTCAAGAAAATTCACAGTGGAGAGTAAGGCTAAACAAAGTCGGCTATGGCAATGATATGCATGTGGTCGCGCCCTGCGGACTTGATGCTGCGGAAAATCGCGTTGAGTTTCGATACGCCGGGATGAAGGAGTGGTATATAAACGGGCCGATGGGGCTGGAGCAGGGTTTTACGATCGACAGGTCGCCGGGCGTGAACAATGGTGGCAGGCCGTTGACCCTTGAACTTTTGTCCTCCAGCGATTTTAGGCCTGTACTGGATGACTCAGGGACAGGATTGCTGCTTATGGGAAAGGATGATAAGCAGGTATTGAGATATGGTGGACTGAGCGCCGTTGATGCCGCCGGTCGCCGGCTGCATGCATGGCTCGAATCGGATGGATTGAGGCTGCTACTCAGGGTAGAGGATGTAGGGGCGATCTACCCACTGGTTATTGATCCGATGATTCAGCAGCAGAAACTGACGGCATCGGACGGTGTGGCAAGCGACAGTTTTGGATCAACTGTTGCCCTCAGCGCCGATGGAAGCACTGCCCTAATCAGCGCCGAGGGCAGCGGTTCGTATCAAGGGGCGGTATATGTATTTGTGCGCTCTGGTGCAACCTGGGCTCAGCAGCAGAAATTGACAGCTTCAGACGGTGCGGCAGGTGACAGCTTTGGATCATCCGTAGCTCTTAGCGCAGACGGCAACACTGCGCTCATCGGTGCGTATCTTAAAACAGTCAGCGCTAATTTTGGGCAAGGGGTGACGTACGTGTTTGTCCGCTCTGGCACAACCTGGACGCAGCAGCCTGAACTGACCGCCACTGATGGAGCAGAATATGATAATTTTGGTGCGTCAGTTGCTATCAGCGCCGACGGAAACACTGCACTTATTGGAGCGCCGTATAAGGTAATTAATACTGTTAACGATCAGGGTGCGGCATATGTATTTGTCCGCTCTGGCACAACCTGGATTCAGCAGCCGGCATTAATAGCAAATAATGGGGCGGCGTCTGACTACTTCGGCACATCCGTGGCATTAAGCGGTGACGGCAACATTGCGCTAATCGGAGCAGAAGGAAAAAGCTCATCACGCGGGAGCGTGTATGTCTTTACTCATGGAACAAGCTGGACCCAGCTGGAACTGACTGCCTCCGATGGTGCAGCAGGAGATTCGTTCGGCACGTCAGTGGCGATCAGCCGCAGTGGTACTGCCGCGCTCGTTGGAGCCAGCTATGCGAAAGTCGGCTCCAACAGCAATCAGGGTGCAGCCTATGCTTTCAGTTATTCCGGCGG
>DATJOY010000087.1:0-15678 GCA_035506695.1 Dissulfurispiraceae bacterium | reverse complement strand
CATCAACCACGACTATTCCCTTTGATGCCTCGATGATCTTCATTATCAGGTCTGCCGAAAAGCAGTTGCCCGTGGGGTTGTTGGGCGAGCTCAGGAAAATAAGCTTCGGCTTCTGGTTCTTGATAACGGCCAGCATCTGCTTAATATCCAGGTCGAAATTTCCGTCCAGAGGGACGGGGAGCGCTTTTTCTGAAAGTGCCTGCGAAATAACTCCGTACATGACAAACGTGGGCACAGGGAAAAGAACCGGGCCACCAAGGGTTGTAACAAGATAATAAATCAGTTCGTCCGAGCCGTTGCCGAAGAGAATGTTCTTTTCCGAAAGTTTCAGACTTCTTGCAAGGGCTTTTTTCAATTCTACGGCTTGCGGATCCGGATAGCGGTTCAGCAGGCAGAGGATATCCTTTCCCGAAAAGAGCTTCTCCGGAGGCAGAGGAGAGTAGGGACTTTCGTTGGCATCAAGCTTCACCCTGCATGGAATCTCCCTGGCCTCGTATGCACGCAGCGCCCTGACATTCGGTCGAATCAGTTTCGACAAGTCGAATCTTTTCATCATTGATTATAATATTATCGGCCATAAACCATTGTCAATGCTTCAATTGTGCGTTATAATTGTGCAATGAATATCCGTAACCTGAGGGACATAGGCAGACTGCTCTTTTCCATGCTTGGAAAGACAAGGCTCAGACCTTTTACATCCGAACCGGTCGGCAAGGGCGCCGGTGGGGACAAGACTTACCCGATAGACAAAAATGCCGAAGACCTTATCATCAGCCGCTTCGAGGCTCTGAATGAGTCTGTCACCATCATTTCGGAAGAGTGTGGAATGATGGATATTCGCGGCGGAGGGGCGCAGGTCATCATAGACCCGATCGACGGCAGCAGGAACGCTCTGAACGGTGTGCCGGTTTATTGCACATCCATTGCGGTATGCGAAGGCCTGACGTTCGGCGACATCACTTTGGCCTATGTCCTGAACCTGCTGACAGGAGACGAGTTCTGGGCTGAGAAAGGCAAGGGCGCATACTTCAACGGAGAACGAATTTCCAGCCAGCAGGACGACCTTTTCTATCTTATAGCCTACGAAGCTCAAGTCCCGGGACGTGACATTCCCGCGATTGTGAAACTTCTTGCGGAAGGGCGGCGGACCCGCTGCCTCGGCGCGACCGCGCTGGATTTGTCGCTGCTGGCGTATGGGGCGGTCAGCGTTTTTGTAGCGCCTTCTCCTTCGCGGAGTTTTGATTTTGCGGCCGGCCATCTCCTGGTGAAAGAGGCGGGAGGCATTATGACCGACACAACCGGAAAGAGTATAGATAGGGCCACAGCCGGTCTGCGTACCCGTACGCCCCTGCTCGCATCGGGCAACTCACGGCTCCACGAAGCTGCGCTGAAGCTTCTCAATGCCTGAAAATATTCCTGCACAGTTTCTCGCTTCGGCTGTTCAGAACAGCGATGAGGTAGCCTTTCGTTATTTCGACCAGTCGTGGAAGACAGTCACCTACTCGGAATTCCTGTCACTCTCAAAAGGAATATCCGCTCAGATCCGGCAATTAGGAGTCGTGCAGGGAGAAAGGATAGCCATCATATCCGAAAACAGGCCGGAGTGGTGCGCCGCATACATGGCCATCCTCTTTTGCCGGTGCATTGCGGTGCCTGTCGATACGCAGCTTGGCGCGACCGAAATCAGAAACATCCTCTCCGATTCAGGAGCGAAGCTGGTCTTTCACAGTTCCAAAACGAGTGCTGCGGTGTTGAAGGCGGTCGAAGACTACCATGCGGACTGCATAAGCTTCGACTCCCTGAAAGTCTCCATTTTGGCAGCTGGAGAACCGGCCCTCGGCGCAGACCCCGATGAGATTGCTTCCATCATCTATACGTCCGGCACAACCGGCAGCCCCAAGGGTGTCATGCTTACTCACAGGAACTTTTGCTCGGATGCGTCCGCGCTTGTTCAGCTCGGACTCGTCGTGCGAAACGACAATGTACTTTCGATTCTGCCCATGCATCACACGTATCCTTTTATGTGCACATTCCTCGTGCCGGTCTTTCTCGGCGGGTGCATAACCTTCAGTCCCGGCCTTAAGACCGGCGAACTTTTGTCCGCTATCAGGGACGGAGGCGTGACAGTCGTAGTCGGCGTGCCGCGCCTTTTCGAAAGGATTCGTAACGGGATTATCGCAAAGATGAAGGAAAAGAAAATTATTTCGCGACTTCTGATCGGATTGTTGAGGGGATGCCGCGCGTTCAGAAGAGGGTTGGATGTCAATCCGGGAAAAATAATTTTCCGGGCCGTTCACAAAAATTTCAGAAAGGTGAAATTCTTTGCGTGCGGCGGGGCCCGCCTCGATCCGGATGTGATGAATGATCTCGAAGCTCTCGGCTTTACGGTGCTCGAAGGATACGGCCTCACCGAAACGTCGCCTGTAATTACCTTCAATCCCGCTGAAAAAAGAAAACCTGGTTCAGCGGGAAAGGCCTTGCCCGGAGCTGAAATCAGGATCGTCGATGAGGAAATAGTGGTCAGGGGGCCGATGGTAATGGCCGGCTATTACCGCAACGAGAAGGCTACAACTGAAGCGATCAGGGAAGGATGGTTTTATACCGGAGATATCGGGAATCTTGACCGTGATGGGTATCTTTTTATCACCGGGCGCAAGAAAGAGGTAATTGTCTTGAGCACCGGCAAGAACATCTATCCCGAGGATGTCGAAAAAGCATACCTGGAAATCCCTCTGATAAAAGAGATTGGAATTACCGGTGTTGAGCGGAACGGTATAGTGGAATCGATACAGGCTATCATTGTACCGGACCTGGAATATGCGGAGACGCGCAAAATATCGAACATAACGGAGACCCTGAAATGGGAGCTCAACGAGGTTGCCTCCCGACTGCCCGAATATATGCGGGTTCATGGATTCAGTCTCTATGCCGGCCTATTGCCGCGGACCTCCCTGGGCAAACTGAGGAGATTTATGCTCAGGGACATACTGACGGCATGGGCTGCATCCGATAAAGAAGGAAAAGCAGCGGATTCGTCTTTAATGAAGGACGAAATCGGGCGCAAGGTTGTAAGCTGTATCAAGCTGGTTATGCGCGATGATACTCCTGTAGGTGGCAAGGACAACCTTGAACTCGACATTGGGTTTGATTCGCTGAAAAGGATAGAGTTTATATCCTCTCTGGAGGAGGCATTCTCCATCAGCCTTCCGGAAACTTTCATCACTGAAGTGCGCTCGGTTGAAGATGTTGTGGCACGTCTGAAAGAATACGCAGAGGGCAGGGGGCCGCAAAAAGGCGGGATTATCACATGGAAAGATATTATCGAAAAAGAGCTGCCGGCGGGAGACCTTCAGCATGCCGGTCTGATTCATGGCCCGGTCGAGACTGCCCTCATCCATGCGCTGATAGCGGCGATGAAAATATTTTTCAAGCTCTATTTCCGCATGTCTGCCGGAGGACTGCAGAACGTCCCGGCACAGGGGCCATATATAATTGCCTCCAATCATTCAAGTTACCTGGACGGTTTTACAGTAGCGGCGGCAATACCTTTTGCGGCCTTCAGGGACCTCTATTTCCTCGGCTTCAGCAAATTTTTCACCGGCGGAATAAAACAGCTATTTGCCCGGATAAGCCACGTAATACCTATCGATGCGGAAGTCTACCTGAACAGGGCCCTCCAGATGTCTTCATATGTGCTCAGGCAGGGCAAGTCACTATGCATCTTTCCCGAAGGCGGCAGATCATTCGATAAGGACGTGCTGCCTTTCAAAAAAGGAGTCGGGATCATTGCAATTGAAAAGAGCATACCGGTCATTCCGGTTTATATCGACGGCTCGCGGAGAGCACTGCCGAGAGGTGCATTCTTTGTCCGGCCAGCGAAGATCAAGGTGACTTTTGGCAAACCCTTCACCATAGATGATATCGATATCGAGGGAGAACTCCCGATAATCGACAAGTATCAGTTCTTTGCGGACAAGTTGAGGGAGAGGGTGATCGGATTATCGAAGGTTTCTTGAAGAGGTCAATACATTTCTGCGGAAATATATTCGTCCCGCCTGAAAAAATGGCTAAAACCTTAGTATCTGTGGTAATTTAATTGAAAAGCAAGAGAAGGAGTTTTCATGGCGGAAGTTAAATATAAACAATACAGTCCTGAAGAGGACAGGATATATACGGAATCGATAGCCAAGATCAGGGAAGGGATGAAAAACGGCCTCTCCTTCGACAAGGCCTGTGATTCGATCAGCGTCGGAGACGAGGAACTCAAGGAGTTCATACTTGACGATGCAATGAAGATCATGATTGCGGAACTGCATTATGGCAAAGGTTTGCCTCTTGAAGAGGTCGCCAAGGCACTTAATGTTCCGATGGGCAAGGTAAGCGTTGCAAGCCTCGAAATGCTTGAGGACGCAGGGATCTCTGCTGCCAAGAAAAACAGAAAGGAAGCGCCTACCGGTCCGGCAGGCAACGCGTAAACATGGAAGGGCAGAAGAAGAAGGTAAGGCTTTACTCGCTCAGCACCTGCGCTGCATGCAGGAAAGTGAAGCAATTTCTCGATGACAACAAAGTCGAATACGAATCAATCGTCGTAGACACACTCGACAGTGGTGAGCAATGGCTCATGTCTAAGGAACTGAAGAAGTACAATCCCTCCGGTTCTTATCCGACCGTTGTAGTGGAGGAGGTAGTCAAGGGGTTTGACGAACCTCTGCTGAGACAGACTCTGGGAATCAAATGACGCCGGGAAGTCTGTACGAAACTCTCTCCAAATACGCAGTATCGAAAGGTCAGGAACTCAACAGGGACAGGGAATTCGTCCTCGAAATCCTGTCGGGTCTTCTCAGGAACGAAGAAAGATACGGTTACCGGTCATGCCCGTGCAGACTTGCGTCTGGCGTAAGGGAACATGACCGAGACATTATCTGCCCCTGTGTTTACAAGGACCCCGACATAAATGAATATGGCAGCTGCTTCTGTCAGTTGTATGTTTCAAAAGATTGGAATGAGGGCAGCACAGAACACCGGGTTGTGCCTGAAAGAAGGCCGCCGGAAAGACAGGTATAACAAGGGAGGTTTCGATATATGTGGGAAGAGCTTTATAAATTGGACGAGATCAAAAAAGAGCCGTTTGTAATTCAGAATATAAGGTGGGACCTGGAACCTAAGGACCTCATGGACCCAAAGTACAAGAAGATCGAGGGCGGCGTCGAAGCACGAGGCGAGATAAAAGGGTATGTCTTCTATATCGAAACGAATGGAAAGGAGCCAGGCCTCTTTTTAATGCGGCATACCGCTGCCGAATATGGAGAGACCATGGCCCAGATCGATGAAATACCGAAAGAACTGCTTTCAGAGGCGATAGCGGAAAACAAGGCAAAGAACTATTCCGGCATGTATCCGATAAATAAAAAGGTTGAGGCCTGGCTAAAGAAAGAACTCGGAATCAGCTGACAAACGCCTATTTCTCAGGATTGGTCATGAGCCAGAATTTCATGGGCGTCATCGCAGTCATCAGGCGAGACGCTACCGAAGGGAAAAGGTTCATGTTGGTGTGCGGTACAAAGAGCGCCGAGACATATTCATCCATGAACATCCGTGAGAGGGAGAGTTCGATATAGGTCATCTTGGAGGCAATGTCTTCGGCCTCCTTTCTCAGATCCTCTGAAAGCAGGCAAAGATAGGCGCCGGTAATCGATGTGTTGCCCAGGTAGGTGAACTTCTCCTCGGGCAGGTCCGGCAGCATGCCGAGCAGGACTGCCTTATCGACCTCAAGGTAATTACCGAACCCTCCCGCTATATACACCCGCTCTACGGCATCCATGCCAAGACCTGCTTCTGCAAGAAGGGTCGAAACGCCCGCATAGATGGCCGCTTTTGCCCTGATAAGGTTTTCGAGATCGACCTCTGTCAGCACGATATCTTTTTTGATCTTTTTGTCGCTGTAGATTACATATTCGAGGCCATCATCGCCTCGCCTTATCCGGTATGAGTTCCCTTCGAGGAATTTACCCTTCTGGTTGATCACACCCGCCAGGAGCATTTCCGAAACGGCATCGATCATGCCGGTGCCGCAGATGCCGAGAGGCGATCCCCCGCCGACTACTGTTATGGAGGGGTCAAGGGTGGCCGGATCGATTCGTACTGATTCGATGGCCCCGGGGGTTGCCCGCATGCCGCACTTTATGCCGCTGCCCTCGAAACAGGGACCGGCTGAACAGGCGGCGGTCATCAACCATTCCTTGTTACCTATAGCTATTTCACCGTTTGTCCCGATGTCCATGAACAGGGCAAGTTCATCCTTGAGGTGCATCTTGGAGGCAAGCACGCCCGCCACTATGTCGCCTCCCACGTAGCTGGCCACGCAGGGCACAGTATATATCCTGGCTTCCGGGTGTATAGACAGTCCCGCGGTCGAAGCCCTCCAGAAAGGAAAGTTGTTTATTTCCGGTATGTAGGGTTCTTCCCGGATCGAACCCGGATCGAGGTTCCAGAAAATATGCGCCATGGTCGTGTTTCCCGCCACTACCGCAGCGTGTATCATGTCGGAAGAGATGCCGTGCCTCTCGATCATGGATTCAGTAATAGTATTGATATCGGATACGACCGTGTCCCTTAGTTCCTGGAGCCCCCCCTTTTCAGTAGCAACCACTATCCTCGTGATTACGTCATCCCCATATCTGATCTGCGAGTTATACGAGGAGCCGATGTCGATCACTTTGCCGGTTGCCATATCGGCAAGATAGACCACAACGGTAGTTGTGCCGATATCGATGGCCAGACCGTAATTTCCGCTTACCGATTGCGGTTGAAGGGAGATGGCCTCGCGTCCTTCGTGAACGTTGTCAATATATGTAAGAACCACTTTCCACCCGGCTTCCCTCATGACTTTTCCCATGGTCGTTACAAACCCGTGCCGGAACACCATTGCATCCAGTCCGTTTGCCGTAAGCGATCTCCGGAGTCTTTCAAGATCGCTGATGCTGTCGCTGGCGTTCGGGACCGGAAGATTGAGGGATATGGTCTTTACAAACGGGTCTATATCGACCCCGTATGATCTGAGGTACTGGATAAGGTTTTTTGTCTTCGATACGGCGATCTGGTCGCCTACAATCAGCCGTGATTCCTTGGGGATCGAAACAAGTATGTCGCCCAAAGGAAAGGTCTGGCATGCAAGCACGAGACCGGACTTTCTTTCATTTGCGTTCAGGGTTCCGTGGGTATCTTCCTCGACATCACCTTCGATGACCCTGACCTTGCATTTGCCGCAGATGCCTTTGGCACCGCATGAAGCGACTAAATATATCCCGGCATCTTTGAGCGCCGTAAAAATACTGTCGCTCTTTTTCAGGGCGATAACTTCGCCTGAAGTAAGCCGCAACTGCATATTGTCCTGTTGAGTCGGATGATATTCCCTTTTGATAGGCACCTTATATTTTAGCATACATTAAGCATAAGGGCAGGCCTCACTGTAATAGGAACAACGTGGTATCCGGGCCTGTCGGCCCCGCATGTCCGTGCCGCCCGAGATGTGCTAAAATTAAACACTATTGCCGCTAAAGGAGACATCATGCCACGGGCGACTCTGATGCATTTCTACCGCACCCCGGCTCTTTCAGATTACAGGAAGGACGTGCTGTTCGGCCAGGTGACACAGGACATTGACGCCGGTATAAAAAACATAGAGACAGAATTTTGTTTCAATATCCAGACTTCGGACCTGCTGGACGACAGGGAGGCGGGAATCCTTCGCTGGCTGCTGGCCGAGACCTTCGAACCTCAACTCTTTTCAGGCCGCAGTTTCCTGGAAAATCGCAGGCAAAAGTCCAAAGACTCTGTCATCATGGAAGTCGGTCCAAGAATGAATTTTTCCACCGCCTGGTCCACGAACGCCGTTTCGATATGCCAAGCATGCGGCCTCTCCAAGATACTGAGGATAGAGCGTTCCAGGCGTTATCTTCTCGATGGCGCGGCAAAAGCATTCTCGGACAAGGCTGCGATCAGGACCTTCCTGGATCTCGTTCATGACCGCATGACAGAATGCCTCTATCCTGCCCCGCTTGAGAGCTTTGAGACAGGCATTATTGCCGAACCTCCGTATATCGTTCCTCTGATGGAAGAGGGAAGGCCGGCCCTTGAAAAGATAAACCGTGCCATGGGTCTGGGACTCGACGACTGGGACATCGAATACTATTACAATCTGTTTGTTAACGATATCAAAAGAAACCCGACAAACGTGGAATGTTTTGACCTCAGCCAATCCAACAGCGAGCATTCGCGGCACTGGTTTTTCGGCGGGCGCCTCGTCATCGACGGTGCTGAAATGCCGGAATCACTGATGCGGATCGTGAAGGAACCTTATAAGCGCAATCCAAATAACAGCGTCATAGCATTCCGTGACAATTCAAGTGCCATCAGAGGCTTCAAGATAAACACTCTTGTGCCGGAAAGGCCCGGCGCGCCTTCTTCCATGCGCGAAACGGAGGTGCATCATCATATCATCTTTACGGCCGAGACCCATAACTTCCCGTCCGGGGTCGCCCCATTTCCGGGTGCCGAGACAGGTACGGGCGGGCGCATCCGTGACGTACATGCAACCGGAAGGGGCAGTCACGCAGTCGCCGGTACCGCCGCCTATTGCGTCGGCAACCTGCGGATACCCGGGTATGAACTTCCGTGGGAAAGCAGCGACTATGCCTATCCTGCCAACCTCGCTTCTCCGCTCCGGATAGAGATCGATGCAAGCAATGGCGCCTCGGATTACGGAAACAAATTCGGTGAACCTCTTATCCAGGGCTTTACCAGGTCATTCGGCCTGACGCTCCCGGATGGAGAGAGACGGGAATGGATCAAGCCGATCATGTTTACGGGAGGTGTCGGACAGATAGATGCCCGGCATGTCGACAAGCAGGAGCCTCAGAAGGGGATGGCAGTTGTGAAGATCGGCGGTCCCGCATACCGGATCGGGATGGGTGGCGGCGCGGCCTCAAGCATGATACAGGGTGAGAATGTCGAGGAACTCGATTTCAACGCGGTCCAGCGCGGAGACGCCGAAATGGAACAAAAGGTCAACCGCGTCATCCGTGCCTGCGTCGAACTCGGAGAAAGCAACCCCATCATGAGCATCCATGACCAGGGCGCGGGCGGCAACTGCAATGTGGTCAAGGAGATCATCTACCCTGCAGGTGCGAAAATCGACCTCCGTTCCATACAGCTGGGAGATGCTACACTCTCGGTGCTCGAAATATGGGGGGCGGAATACCAGGAGCAGGACGCCCTTCTCATCAGCAGGGACAGGGAACCCCTTTTCGGTTCCCTCTGCGGACGCGAGAAGGTGCCATATGCGGTGATAGGAGACATATCGGACGACGGCCGTATCGTACTGTTTGACAGCAAGGCCGACGGAGGCATAACGAACCCCGTAGAGCTCGAGCTTGGAAAGGTACTGGGCGCCATGCCTCGAAAGACTTTTCAACTTGGCCGGGCGCCTTTGCCTCTGAAACCGCTGGAATTACCTCGGGACCTGTCTGTACGTGACGCTCTTGATCGTGTGCTGCGACTCGTGTCAGTTGGGTCCAAGCGCTTTCTCACTAACAAGGTGGACCGGTCGGTTACGGGACTGATTGCCCGCCAGCAGTGTGCCGGACCGTTGCAACTTACGGTGTCTGACTTTGCCGTGATAGCGCAGGGTCATCTCGGCCTGACCGGCGCTGCCATTGCCATAGGTGAGCAGCCGATAAAGGGACTCATCGATCCTGCAGCCATGGCGCGCCTGAGCGTGGGTGAGGCGCTTACAAACATAGTCTGGGCAGGCATCAGCGCCATCGAAGATGTCCGCTGTTCCGGCAACTGGATGTGGGCACCCAAGCTTCCCGGAGAAGGTGCGAGGCTTTACGACGCCGCAGTCGCCATGAGCGAGATGATGATCGAACTTGGAATAGCCGTGGACGGCGGCAAGGACAGCCTTTCGATGGCCGCAAGGGTAACGCATTCTTCCGGGGAGCAGGAGGTCGTGAAGTCTCCGGGGACCCTGGTAATATCCGCCTACGCTGCATGTCCTGATATCACAAAGGTTGTGACGCCCGATATCAAGCGTCCCGGATCAAGCCGGCTGCTTTATATAGACCTCTGCGCCGGACAGTATCGCCTCGGCGGATCGGCCCTGGCCCAGTGTTACGGGCAGACAGGCGACGATTCGCCTGATGTCGAAGACCCGGCCATTCTCAAACGTGCCTTTTGCGCAATGCAGGAACTTATAGCCGCAGGTCTGATCCTTGCGGGACATGACAGGAGCGATGGGGGTCTCATTACGACCCTGCTCGAGATGGCATTTGCGGGCAACTGCGGAATAGATATCCAGTTGCCGTCGAACCCCGGTGCAAATACAGTGGAAATATTGTTCGCTGAAGAGCTTGGTCTTGTCGCCGAATACACTGCTGATAACGAAAAAGAAATATTGCGGGTGTTCAAGGAATTCAATGTGCCGGTGAAGCTCATAGGTGCAACCACAACTGAAAAGAGAATAGTTATAAGAAACTCTGCCGGGACGGTGCTTGACGAGGATATGCGCGTGCTCCGGGACATCTGGGAAGAAACGAGTTACCGCCTCGATCTTCTCCAGGCCAACCCCGGCTGCGTAATACAGGAAAAGGAAGCGAATTTTGACCGCCCTGGCCCAACATTTTCGGTTTCGTTTGACGTTCAACAGACGCCGGAGATCATCCTTAGGCGGGATGCAAAACCCCTGGTTGCAGTTATCAGGGAAGAGGGCACCAACAGCGACCGCGAAATGGCAGCGGCATTCTTCAGCGCAGGTTTCGATCCTTATGATATTACGATGTCTGACCTTATTTCAGGCAGGATAACCCTTGAGAGGTTCAAGGGTCTGGCTCTGCCGGGGGGCTTCAGTTATGCCGACGTCATGGATTCATCCAAAGGCTGGGCCGGTACGATCCGCTTCCACAAGGACCTCGCAATCCAGTTCGAATCTTTTTATCAGCGCCCTGACACATTCAGTCTCGGCATCTGCAACGGCTGCCAGCTCATGGCCCTCCTCGGCTGGGTCCCGTGGAGAGGCATTGCGGATGAACTGCAGCCGCGTTTCATTCACAACGTTTCGGGAAGGTTCGAGTCCCGTTTCGTGACTGTCCGCATCGACAGAAGCCCCGCCATAATGCTCAGGGACATGGAGGAATCCGTGCTTGGCGTTTGGGTCTCCCACGGTGAAGGGCGGGCCTACTTCCCCGACAAATCGATCTTCAATGAAGTCCTCTCAAGGGGTCTCGCGCCGGTCAGATTCGTCGATGACACAGGCAGTGAAACTGAGGTTTATCCATTCAATCCGAACGGATCGCCTGAAGGCATTGCGGCACTATGCTCACCCGATGGACGTCACTTTGCGATCATGCCTCATCCCGAACGGACTTGCCGGAAGTGGAACTGGGCCTGGATGCCGGAAGATATGAAAAAGATGCTGCAGGTATCTCCCTGGCTGAAGATGTTCCAGAATGCCCGGACATGGTGCGACGGCCGGAATTTGTAGGGGCAGGCCTGTATGCCTGCCCGGTTGTTGCTTATCGAATCAGCTCAGTGTTTGCCTCCGAAAACCGTCTTTAGAAGATCGGTAACGCGTGCTGCGGGGTCTGTCCTGATCTTCCTTTCCTCCTGTCCAACCATGTAGAAGAGGCCGTCGAGCGCCTTGTTGGTGACATAATGATCGAGGTCGATGTCTTCTTTTTTCATGAACGGGACTTTTTCGTATCCGGCCGTCATTTTCTTGTATGACTGGGCGACGCCGACCTTGTCCATGCTTTCCCTTACGTCAGGACTGAACTCGGTGTAAAGCTTGTCTCTTGTTTTTTCCCTGAAAAAATCGGTGGCAGAGGTATCACCGCCGCGCAGTATCTTTCTTGCATCATCGAAGGTCATATGCTTTACAGCCTCCACGAAAATTGGAACTGCCCTCGGGGCGGCCTTTTCAGCTGCCCTGTTCATGCTTAGAACGAAATCGTCCACCTGCTTTTCATACCCTACAGTCCTCAATACGTCCGTCACCTTCCTCAACTTCTCCGGCATGAGTATCTTGATCGCCTCATTTTTGAAATATCCGTCGGACCTTGAGACCTCTTTGACCGCATTCTTCGTACCGATTGAAAGGGCCTCCTTTAAGCCGGAGACGGTGGTATTGTCATCGGGCGTTTTTTCAGATGTTTTTGATGATGGATGATCGACGGCCTGCTTGACATCGTCGAACAAACCTGCTGAAGCCGGCCATGAAAACACCAGAATAATCATAAAAGCGAAAATGCTTTTTCTCATCTTGAAATCCTCCTTTAATTGATGATCGGTGAATACCCTCTATTTTATACAGGTTTATCACTGAGAGCAACAAGGTTGCGATAACATTGGCGATTATATACTTGGATAAGTCCGTCCTTCGTAATAGAATTAAACAATGATCTCAAAGGAAGAGCTGTATCAGACCATCGTGTTTGTAATAGTGGTTATCATCCTCGATTTCGCGGAGCGGAGACAACCGCGCATCAAAGTTGACCGCTCTTATGACCTGGGACTGAACATAGCGGCACTACTGGTAGTTATAGTCGCAGGCGAGTTGTGGAAACCGGCACTTGAAATGGCATTTGACGCCCTGCACATGGGAAGCCTGCTGTCGGTGGACTGGATTAGGAATCTCCCCGGTGCGGCCAGGATTTTGATGGGGCTGATCGCAGCGGACTTTTGCCTCTACTGGGTACACTGGGGCATGCACCGAAAGAGAGTTCTCTGGCTCACCCATGCCTTTCATCACTCCATTGACCAGCTCTGGTGGCTGTCAGGTTCACGTACGAGCGTGACACATCTGCTCCTCTTTGCGGCGCCTCAGGTCCTGCTCGGGAATTACGTGTTTCAGCTTACAGCACTGGATGCTGGCATAGCCTTTTCAATAGGGATAGTTGTCAATGTCTGGATACACACAAACATCTCCGTGGACCTGGGTCCGCTGCAATGGCTGCTTATCACGCCCAATTATCACCGCATTCATCATGGATCGCGAGGACTTGCCGGCAAGAACCTCGGATTTGTCCTGACGATATGGGACAGGATGTTCGGCACATTTGCCGATCCGAGAGCAATTGGTGACCAATTCACCCTTTCTTCTGTATCGACACGTAAGGGCCTTTTCCGTCTGATTGCAGGGGTTTGATGGAGCAGGGTTCGATGACGGATATTCGGATATTGATAAGTTCTTTCGGGCTGTGCTAAATTTCTAAGATGAAAGAAACCGATTGAGACTGCCGAAAAAAAAGGAGGAGAGATGAAGAAGTTTGTAATGTTATTGGTCGTGGCCGCAGTGATGGTGATGGTAGCGGGCTCTGTTGTCTATGCCGGGCATTCAGGCAAAGAGGTCCGCGAACGTCTGGACAACATGCAGACGAGAATTGATAGGGGGATAGCCTCGGGAGAACTTACAAGGCACGAGTCCGAACGTCTGCAGGGCGAGCTGAACCGCATCCGCCATGAATTTGAGGAGATGAAGTGGGACGGCCTCAGCCCGCGGGAGCGCAGGAAGCTCGAAAAAGATATGGACCGCCTGGACAAGGATATTCTTCGCAAGAAGCACAACGAACGCAAGGCCTATTGATTTTCCACAGTTTGGGGTCGGATTAACGCTACTTCTGGTGGTAATCAGGCCCCGTCATTATCGAGCTTCATTATGCAACTGTAAGGTGAAGCCGGTTAAAGCCAGTTGATTATCCCCAGAAGGTTCGAGAAATCATCGGTCCAGGTAGGCATGGTCTTCCAATCCGAAAGGTCCTGCCATCGTTCGTCATAGCGCAGGTCGCCGAAGTTTTTCGGATCGCGGCTCATTATCACCCATTTCGAGCCGAACTTTCCGATAGACCAGTCGTAGCCGTCATCTTGGTACAAGGCGACCAGACCGGCGTCTTTCGCAAGGCTCTTCAACAGAGGCTGCGCCGAGACATATCTGTTGGTTATATTGAAGACGAGGATTCCGGTATCCTCAAGCTTGGAGAGATAGAGTTGAAGTGCCTCACGAGTAAGGAGATGGACCGGTATGGCGTCGGAACTGAAGGCGTCAAGAACGATTATGCCATAGCTCTTGTCCGGAGCATCCTCTATTTTGAGCCGACCATCGCCCAGTATTACCCGACATTCGGCCTCGCAATTTTCCAGGAAGGTGAAATAGGCTGGGTTCGCAGCAACATCCTTAACTGCCGGGTCAATTTCATAAAATGTGAAATCCTGCCCTTTCTCGCCGTATGCAGCCAGTGTGCCTATGCCGAGTCCGACTACAGCAACACTTTTTTTTGCCTTCTTACCGCTGAATTCCGTAAGGAGTTGTCCAACTGGTCCCTGACGATGGAAGTACGTCAACGGCTCCAGACTGGTCTCGGGATCAAGGCTCTGCTTGCCGTGAAGTGTAGTGCCGTGGAGAAACCCCCGATAGTCTCCGCCCGCATTATCGTAGACGGTCAGGACCCCGAAGAAACTGCGTCCTTTATATACGATCTGCTCTCCCCGGTCCCCGAAAAAAAGGCAGGCAATGGCAAAGGCAGCCACCGCAAGACCGAACCGCACCGGCCTCTTCATAAAGACTATGAAATAACATAGCAAAGCCGGAATGGCAAAGGTGATGGTCATGAGCAGAGTTTGATGCTCCATGTCCAGATACTGACTAACGGATTCAAAATCAAAATCCCATACCGGCCATTCGGTCGTCAGCCACACGGTTAGCAATGCGATTATGATTGCACAGGCAAAATCCAAAAGCCAGGTTTTCATGGTAACTGGTGACCGGCGCCGCGATATCACCGGCAGGAAAAAAGCGGCCAGGCACAATGTGATCGGATATTCAAGAACACTGGTGAATACAACCGGGGCGATCAGTGCATTGAAAATGCCGCCAAGCACTCCCCCCACCGACATGATAAAATAAAATTCGGTAAGATACTTCGTCGAAGGCCGGCTCGCGGCAAGCTCGCCGTGGCAAACCATCGCCGTTATGAAAAAGGTCCCCAGATGAATAACGCAGTTGACCCAGAGGGGAGGGGTGATATTGGATAAAATAAAAAAAAGGAGAAGCATCATGCTGAACGGCAGCAGCCGTATCATTGTCCGGTGTACAACCGGAATCGTCCGGGCAAAGGTAATGATAAAGGTCAAAAGATAAAGCATCAGCGGGACAATCCAGAAAAGCGGTATCGAAGCAATATTGGTGGTAAAAAAAGTGGTCGCACCGAGCATCAAACTGGACGGTATGAATGCAAGCATGAGCCAGCTTAAACGCCGGCCCAGAGTTGGTGCAGGAGCATCATCGATGCAATTCCCCGAGACTTCACCTGTTCCTTCATTGATGCACACGGCAACCGATTTCTTAAGCAACATGGCACACATCAATGTCAGAATGACGAAAAGACCGTATCCTGCAGCCCACAGAATGCCCTGGACTTTAAGCGTGAAGTTGGGTTCAACCAAGGTCGGATATGCCAGCAGGGCCAGCACGCTGCCAAGGTTGCTCGCACTGTAAAGAAAATATGGGTCCTTGGCATCAGGATGCCCGGTCTGGGCAAACCATTTCTGCAGCAGGGGCGCAGTGGAAGAAAGAACAAAAAAAGGCAGGCTCACAGAAAATGTCAGCAGCAGAAGGACTATTGCAAT
>DATJOY010000086.1:0-3228 GCA_035506695.1 Dissulfurispiraceae bacterium | reverse complement strand
TGCTGTTCCTTGACGACATTGAGAATCAGTCGCCCGACCATCTTCAGGACCTCGTCTCCCCTGCTGAAACCGTACTTGTCGTTGAAGGGCTTGAAAAAATCTATGTCGGCATAAGCCACGGCAAAGAGTTCGCCGCTGTCTATCCTTTTCTGTATCTGCTTGGTTATGGTTATATTACCGGGGAGCCTTGTCAGCGGGTTGACCTCGACGATCCTCTCAGCCCTGAAAAAACCGAGTTCGACGCGTTTCGCGAGCTCTCCCTCCGCGGATGATTTTCTCAGATAATCGTCCGCAAGAAGGTGCTCCCACGAAGGAATGCCGAAATCATCAGCGAATATTGCAATTGCGGGTATCTGTCCGAATATGGGATCACCCTTGAGATCGTTCAGCAGACGGACATCGAGACTGTTGCTTTCGGCCAAGTCGACAATGATTAGATCGGGTTGGGAATTGTAAATGAGATTGAGGGCTGATTTAAGGTCCTTGAAAACCAGAGGATTGCAAGTCTTTTGCAGCACCCTGCCGATTATGTCGGTCAGGACAATATCATGAGAGATTACCAGGACCTGTTTCAGCTGTCTATTCGGCAATAAGGAAATCCCCCGCTTCCTGTAAGGTCAGGTCCATTTCATCTATAATCTGCCTGAGGTCAGCCTCGGAAAATCCGAGAAGCTCCCATGCCGCAGGGTTTACAGCCGGGACATAATTGTCGCCCGCAAAACCGAAACCGACCGACCTCGTCAGGATGTCCGACAGATGCACAATCGCCGAATGGGCCGGTACAACCTTGGAGAGATTCGGCTTATGATGATACTCTATAACATCCACAAGTGAAGGCGGAAAGTTCCATTTTTTGGCGACCCAGGCACCACTGTCCGCGTGGGTAATCCCGAACATCGCCCTCTCGGCATCCATGATAAGCATGTCCTTTCCTTCGGCCTCTTTTACGACCGTTTCGTATTCATCCTTGAACCTCAGGATCAGGACCACCTTTCCTATATCGTGGAGCAGTGCAGAAACCGAAACCTCTTCCGGCTCGGGAACATTCATTTTTCTGGCTATTATCCTCGCAGTAACGGCGCAGCCCAGCGAGTGTTCCCACAACCCCATCATCGACTTCTGCATCACCTCGAACACCGATACTCCCAGCAGCAGCCCGCGCACGACATTAAGTCCCAGCAGTATAAGTGCCTGCTGCACAGAGGATATCCTGCCGGGGAAACCGTAGATCGGCGAATTGACCATCTTAAGCACCCTCGTGGTGAGCACGGGATCATTGGAGATGAAATTGCCTATCTCGGTTAGGGAAATCTTCGGGTTTTCGATGACTGCCAAGAGTTTTCTCAGTATAGCGGGGATTGTCGGCAGCGTATCGATCTTCTCAATCTGGGAGCGCAGGAGTTTGGGGTCCATCGGCATTTATTTATAGACCTCTTCTATCCGCGCCCTGATAACGCTTTTTATTACGTCCATATGCCGTTCATTTCCGGTCTTTTTAAAACGCTGCTCCAGCTCGGAAAGCATCTGCTCCTTCGATTTATCCGTAGCTGAAACCCCTTCAATCGCGACATGTGTCAAGTCCATCCTGCCGAGCCGCGTAATGAGGCTGTCTGTAAGCGTGGTGCCTTCGCTCAGCAGGACCATACCCGACTCATTGATTACAGCCTTGGCCAGGACCATACCGGCCTTCAGATCGCTTACAGGAATCCTTTGCACTATATCGCTCCTTTCGGTCTTTAATTATATCACAGCAGCGACACGAAAATAGTCACATATCATAGCTGCATATCCTTTCCGCGGGCAATGACCGTTTTACATGCCATCTGCAGCTTTAGTATCATTAAATGAGTTGATTACAAAGAACCGGCGGAGGTCTCTATGAAGATACGATTTCTTGGTGCTGCTCGCACCGTTACAGGATCATGTTTTCACCTGACAGTAAACGGCAGGCAGTTTCTTGTTGATTGTGGGATGCATCAGGGCAAGGACAGTTATGCTGTCAACAGGGAGCCCTTTCCTTTCAATCCCAGGGAAATCGGGGCCATGTTCCTGACCCATGCCCACATCGACCATTCGGGGCTAATCCCTCGGCTCGTCGAAAAGGGTTTCAGCGGAAGCATTATCACCACATCTGCCACAGCCGATCTCGCATCGGTCATGCTTATGGATTCGGCACATATACAGGAAAAGGACGCGGAATGGCTTACGAAAAAATCTTTCAGGACGGGTGAAGACATAGTTCACGATCCTCTGTATACGACAGAAGACGCAAGGGCCGTTATCGGGCTTTTTGACCGGAAGAGCTATGGGAAGATGGGGCAGCTCGGCAAGGGCCTCAGATACCGCTTCGCTGATGCAGGGCACATACTCGGATCAGGGTCACTTGAGCTGTGGTATCAGGATGGTCCTTCGGAGAAGAAGATCGTCTTTTCCGGAGATATCGGGAAAAAAAATAACCCTATCATCAACGATCCCCAGCATATCGAGAGCGCGGATTACGTCGTGATGGAATCGACTTACGGCGACCGCCTTCATAAAAGCATGGAGGAAAGCGTCAACGAACTTGCCGAGGCCGTCAGAACCACTTTCAGTCGTGGCGGCAATGTAATCATTCCTTCTTTTGCGGTGGGCCGCACCCAGGACATACTGTACATCCTGAACAGGCTCGTCGGACAGAAAAGACTCGGCCCAATTGAGATTTACGTGGACAGTCCTCTCGCGGAAGAGGCGACCAAAATTTATCTTGCCCACCCGGAAATGTACGATGAAGAGGCGCTCAGGATGCTGAAAGAGCGGAGGACCAACGGGCTGAAGCTTCACTTCACGGAATCGGTGGCCGATTCGCAGAAGATCAACAGCATTCGCTCCGGAGCATTGATAATCGCGGGGAGCGGCATGTGTGAAGGAGGAAGGATTCAGCACCACCTGAAACACAACCTATGGAGGCAGGAATGCAGCGTGGTCTTTGTCGGCTTCCAGGCTGAAGGCACGCTCGGCAGGGAGATCGTAGAGGGCGCAAAAAAGGTTGCAGTCCTCGGCGAACCCATCGCGGTCCGCTCGCGCATTTATACGATCAACGGCTTTTCTGCACACGCCGACCGGAAGGAACTGATGGAATGGATCGGGGGCTTTGGAAACAAACCGGAAGTCTTCATAGTCCACGGCGAAGAGGCGGTAGCGCTCGACTTTTCAGAAACGGTCGGACAGAAATTAGGCCTGATAACGCAT
>DATJOY010000085.1:0-10512 GCA_035506695.1 Dissulfurispiraceae bacterium | reverse complement strand
TAAAGCTGATCTATAGCGGCAGGCACAATGCGCCGGTTTTATAGGCAGTATTATAGGGGATCTTCGCAGCCCGATGAGAAACACTGATGTAAAATAGATGTATTTAAACACTCTAGCAGTAGTCGACTGAGCTGCGTTTTTTAGATGTAAAAGCATCACGCAGTCCCCTTTTGGCGGTTATCTTTGAAAAGCATCACTTCAAGAAACAGAGCTAAGGCGCGTAGTTGAAGATGCTATGCTTCCCACAGGGTTACTTAATGGGCGATGATAACTGCACGCAAGTAATAAGAAGAACACTTTTCAATCATAATGATGTCGGAAACAATCTTTCACTCATGGCAGAACATTGACGCTCTCAATTATGAATAGCAATTGCGAGGTTTCGATAATCAATTTTGATTATCATCGATTATGTCATGCAACTATCGTTTGGTATGAGGTGCAATTGCGTTCCGCAGATCCAGAATTACAGCCAACCAGATTGCTCTCCGCCATGGGCTTCAGCCGGAGCGGCTTTCCTGCACCGCTTAGTACTCCTGGGGCATCTCCTTCAACTGGGCCATCGAGAATACCGGACCGTCTTTACAGACATACTCCGGACCCACGTTGCACCTGCCGCATATGCCGATGCCGCACTTCATCCTGTTTTCCAGCGAAGTGATCGTCTGCTCCGGGGTAAAGCCGAGTTTTGTCATAACCGGCAGCGTAAATTTGATCATGACCGGCGGACCGCAGATAACCGCAATCGCATTGTCAGATGACGGCGCGACTTTCTCTGTCACAGCGGGTACGAAGCCGACTATCCCGTTCCATCCCGGCGCTTCTCTGTCCACGGTTACGTTGTAATTTATATCGTCCCGTTTGGACCATTCTTCCAGGGTGTCTTTGTAAAGCAGCATCCCAGGTGTCCTGGCGCCATAAATAAGGGTAATCTTCCCGAAATCAGCCCTGTTTTTCTCGTCGAGCATATACACAATTGTGGCGCGCAGGGTCGTAAAGGCATAGCCTCCGCCGATGATCGTAACGTCCTTTCCCTTCATCTTGTCGAAAGGATAGGAATTTCCGAGCGGGCCTCTCACTCCCATAATTGATCCTTCGGGCAGATTGTGGAGGGCAGTCGTAACAACTCCCATCTTGTTTACGGTAAAGAGCAGATGTTCCCCTTCGGTGGGGGACGAAGCTATCCCGATGGGTATCTCCCCCTTGCCAGTAACAGAAAGCTGTGCAAACTGGCCGGGAGTATAATCAAAGGCTTTACGGTCCTCTTCATTAAGGAACACCAGCTTGAACGACTTGATATTCCTGTCTTCCGTCTCAACTACTGTTTGTTCTAATCTAACCGGATACGGCAAATATGGGTTTTTCATATATAGTTCTCGCTCTTGTCGTAGTTATTGTCAAGAATTCATATGTTTTACTACTTCACGTATATCTATATTCACAGGGCACAAAGAGATACAACGCCCGCAACCGACACATCCTAATTCCTCATTCCTCTTCATAGGAATATATTTGAATTTATGCATAAACCGCTGTCTTACCCGTTCCTTCTTGGTAGGCCGCGGGTTATGACCCGTTGCATGAACGGTGAATATCCATGTCATGCACGACTCCCAGTTGCGAATCCTCCGGCCTCCTTCCTTGTGCACTTCGTCCTGTATATCGAAGCAATGGCAGGTCGGGCATACATACGAACAGGTCGAGCAGTTAAGACAGGGCTCGGATATCTTCGGCCAGTAAGTTTCATTGAAGAGTTCAAGCACGGTCTTGTCCTTCACCTTGTCGGTGCCAAACTGGACAGTCATAGCTTCTTCAGCCTGCTTGCTGAGGGCCTTCTGGGCCTCCATGTTTGCATCACTGGGCTCTCTCATGACCGAGATGCCGGCAACCAGCTCCCTGCCTTTCTTGGTCAGGGCCTTAAATAGGTAGTGCTCACCGAGATCGGAGACCAGGACATCGAGCCCCTTCTCATCAAACGGGTGGGAATTAACCGACGTGCAAAAACATGTACTGCATGGTTCCTTGCAGCCAAGACCGACGAGGGTAGTCGCATCCCTCTTGGTCAACCAGTAGTTGTCGGTAAACTGATCGTTCTTGAATATCATATCCAGGATGTGGAAAGCGCGAGCATCGCAGGGTCTTATGCCGAATATGGCCTTCTTCGAGGGGACGGATTGTTCGTCCCTGTAAATATTGGCGTCCTCTCCCTCCCGTTGAAATGAAAGCATTATCTCCGACTGAGGGAAGAAAATTTCCTTAGGTGACATTGTCGTATTCTTAAACCCGTCCAGGTCCATATCAGTTGCATTCGAAATAGGAGCGAACTTGACCTGTTCGCCCGCCTTAACCGGTCCCCAGACCTCGCATTTCCTGGTCAACTCATCAATAAAAACTGCCATGTTTTTCTTGTTCAGTCTCATGTATTCCATAGTCGGTCACCTACTCCTTCACGAACGGCTGAGGGTCGTCGCGCTGGAAGACTGTCAGCGGCGGCGGCGTCTTCAGGTCCTTCCATGCCTCAAAACCGTCGAAGATTTCCCGGATATCCTTTTCCACCTTACCGGAGATCAGCCTGACCTTTATCCCCATCGGGCAGACCTCCTCGCATGCCCCGCATTCGGTGCATCGCCCTGCAGTATGGAAGGCCCTGATCAGGTGATAGGACAGAACGTCACTGCTGTCCTGGGATTTACCGCACCACTGCGGGCTGGACTTATCCACAAAACACTCCGGACAGTAGCACAACGGACACGCATCACGGCAGGCGTAGCAGCGTATGCACGGACTTAAAAGCTCATCGATAAAATCTGCCCTTTCTTCGGGAGACATCGCCTCTACCGCCCTTATTTTCTCGTACCGGACGGGGTCCTTAAGTTCGGGTTTCGGTTCCGAGGCGATTTCGTCAAAAAGCACGGGGTTTCTGACGGTGCATCGGTCGCAGTTTCTGTTAAGCACGTCACTGCGATTCAAGGTAATCTCGAATCCCTTTCCTCTGGCGATCACATACAAGTTATCTTCTATTGCTTCTGTAATTTCTCCGGGGACAGCTGCCATGATCTTTCTGGGGTCAAGCATCCCTGTACAGGGCATTCCGATGATATAGATGTTGCTGCTGTTTACCTGTTTCTCCTGTATCAGGCCCACTATATTTCTGCTTACGCATCCCTGAGCGACAATGGCAGCGCGTTTGTCTGCCATCCTGGGCAGATAGACGGCCAGATTGCCGATGCAGTTGCCATCCCATACGAGCAGGTCAGCCTCTTGAGCATTGGTAGCAAAATACGGGGTATTTTTCAGAGGAATAGTTCCCGTCTTGAAGCCGATCACGACATCTACTTTTTGCTTGTCCAGCAGTTTCTTTGCTATTTCCCTGAGCTTAGTTGTTCTCACATTCATAACTCAACACCTCTGTTGCCGACAACGATCGTGTCTTTTACAAAACGTTTTATCGGTCCCAGTGCCGTTACGCTCTCAACGACTGATGTTGCAAAGTTGGCGAATTTCTCGCCTTCAGCCGAAGAAATCCAGGAGAAATGAAGTCGTCCCGGCTCCAGACCTGCATATTCAAGAAGGTTCTTCATAATCGCAAACTTGCGACGGGCGATCATGTTGCCACTGATATAGTGGCAGTCGCCCGGATGTCAGCCGGATACCCAGACGCCGTCAACTCCCCTGCGGAACGCATCCATGATAAACTCAAGACTCATGCGTCCTGTGCAGGGAATCCTTACGATCTTGATGTTAACAGGATATTTCATCCTGCTTACCCCGGCCAGGTCAGCCGCTCCGTAACTGCACCAGTTGCATAGAAAAGCCACGATAGTTGGTTCGAACTCTGTCATGAAATACCCTTCCCATTAAGTTAATACAACAGGCATATGAAGACCCCGTTGTGTTACGGTTGTTAAAACACTCCTTCCAGGGCGTCGAGCTGTGCTATGATCTCTCCTGTAGTAAATCCTTTAAGATCCGGAGCTCCCGACCTGCATGAGGTGACGCAAACACCGCAGCCCTTGCAAAGCGCGACATTGACCTCGGCCTTCCCTTTATCGTCGAATTTTATCGCCTGGAACGGGCAGAGGCCAATGCATACGCCGCAGCCAGCGCAGCGCCTCTTTTCTATATTTGATGTGCTTCCGCCGACTACTATGCTGTCCATCGAAAGGACTGTAACAGCCCTCGCGACGGCCGCCTGGGCCTGCGCAACCGTCTCATCCATGGCCTTCGGATAGTGTGCAAGCCCGCATAAAAAGACACCATCAGTTGCAAAATCCACAGGCCTCAATTTCTGGTGCGCCTCGAGGAACCAGCCGTCTGCATCCATCGGGACCTTGAACTGCTGGGCAAGCTCTTCTTCCCGGTTGGAGACTATCGCTGATGCCAGGACTAAGTAATCGGCATTCACCTTGATGTCCTTCTGAAGGATATGATCGGTAAATGTGACGCTGACTGTGCTGCCGCTGTCCTCGACCAAAGGCTTCTTGTCTTCATCGTATTTGGCAAAAAATACGCCCAGGTCCCTGGCTTCCCTGTAAAGGTCTTCGAGCTCCCCGTAAGTCCTGATGTCCCTGTTAATGATGACGACATTTGCTTCAGGGTTTCTCTTTTTGATTTCGATGGCGCTCTGCACGGAGTGAGCACAGCAGACCTTGCTGCAATAAGGCCTTTCCTTTTCCCTCGACCCCACACACTGGATGAACACTACATTTTTCATCTCTTTGAAGGCAGGAGAATTATCCTTGAACAGCTTGTCGAACTCGGTCTGAGTCATCACTTTCGGATTCTGCCCGTAAAGGTATTCGGAAGGCTTAAGCTCCGAAGCGCCGGTTGCGATAATTGCAACCCCGTGCTCAATCACGACCGATTGTTTGCCGTTTCCGCTTTTGCTCACGGTAGTCTTGAAATTGCCGACAAAGCCGTCGACTTTGGATATTACCGAATTCAAATGCACCTTTATAAGAGGGTCTGCAGTGATGCTATTTGCAAGCTCTTCCACATGCGGAGCTACCTGCTCCGCCTTGGTCGTCTGGAACAACTTAAGCGCGTGTCCTCCGAGACGGTCCGACCTCTCCACAAGATCGGTCTCATAACCCTGCCTGGCCAGCTCTTTGGCAGCGGTCATGCCGGCAACGCCTCCGCCCACTACCAGGGCACGTTTAGTGTTGCCGAGCACAGTCTGACTCAATGGCTCAAGCATGACAGCCTTGGCTACGGCCATGCGGACAAGGTCCATAGCTTTTGTAGAGGCGCGATCCGGGGTATCCGGATGGACCCATGAGTCCTGGTTTCTGATATTGGCCATCTCAAACAGATATTTGTTTAAGCCCGCACTCTGCATCGTGTCCTGAAACAGCGGCTCGTGTGTGCGCGGCGTGCACGCTGCAACCACGACGCGATTAATACCGTTCTTTCTGATCGATTCCTTTATCCGGTCCTGTGTGTCCTGCGAACAGGTAAACATGCTCTCCTCGGCATACACTACAAACGGCAGACCCTTCGCATACTCCACCAATTCAGGGACCTTCACTACACCGCCGATGTTGATGCCGCAATTGCATACATAAACGCCGACCCTTGGAGGCTCTCCTGCAATGTTCCTCAACTCCGGCGCGACCGGCTTTACTGTAAGTGTATTGCGCGCTTCCGAAAGATTGGCGGTGGCAGCGCATGCTGCAGCGCTCGCCTCCATGACCGACACAGGAATATCCTTGGGGCCGCTGAAAACACCGCATGCGTAAATGCCCGGCCTTGAAGTGGCGACCGGCTTGAAGGATGATGCCTTGTTAAAGTGATTTGGATTAAGTTCGACGCCCATCTGCTCGGCAAGCACTACGGTTTCAGGTGGAACATCAAGGCCGACCGAGAGCACAGCCATGTCAAAGGTCTCGTCGATGAGTTTTCCATCCTCGCCGGCATACCTTATAATGAGATTTCCTGTATCCGGATCTTCACGTATGGCAGAGATCATTGCCCTCTGGTATCTCACGCCAAACTGCTTTTTTGCACGTTCGACGTATTTATCGAAATCCTTGCCGTACGCCCTCATTTCCATATAAAAGATTGTGGGCTCTATATGCGCATCGTGCTCCTTCGAAATTACTGCCTGTTTGGTGGCATACATGCAACAAACCGAAGAGCACCAGGGATTTGCATTGTGCGGATCTCTTGAGCCTACACACTGCACCCATGCAACCTTCTTCGGATGGCCTCCGTCTGACGGGCGCGTAACGTGGCCCTGATACGGGCCGGATGGTGACAGTACTCTTTCAAATTGCAGGCCTGACACCACATTCTTCCAGCGCCCGAGTCCGAGTTCTTCGCGGACCCTGGCGTCATAGGGTTTGAATCCGGGGGCTAGAATGATCGATCCAACGTTTACAGCAACCTCTTTTGCCTTGTCCTCGAAGTTGATAGCACCCGTAGGGCATTTCTTTTCACAGATGCCACATTTCTTGCTCAGGCCCAGGATGCGGCAATGGTCCTTGTCTATTGCATATTTAAGTGGTACCGCCTGGGAATATTTTACGTAAATGGCCTTTCTTGGGCCAAGCCCTTCGTTGTGCTCATCAGGGACCTTGGTAGGGCACTTGGCAGCACAATCTCCGCATGCAATACATTTTTCCATATCGACATAGCGGGGATTTTCGATTATTTCTACAGTGAAATTTCCTTCACTGCCCGATACAGACTTGATGTTTGAAAGCGTATGGAGCTTTATGTTTGGATGCCGGCCGACCTCGACCAGTTTGGGCGAGATTATTCACATCGCGCAGTCATTGGTCGGGAAGGTCTTGTCCAGCTGAGACATGACGCCGCCAATAGTCGGCGACTTCTCAACTATATGGACATAATATCCTGAATTCGCCACATCAAGCGCAGCCTGCATTCCTGCAATGCCGCCGCCAACGATAAGAACCGAACCTTTCTTGTCACTCATAGCAGATTTAATCCTTTCAAGAGTTCTATTGCTTCTATGACGTGTTTGTCGATCTGCAGCTCGGCAGCCCCGATTCCCATTGAGATGCCGACCAGTTCCGTAATAAAAAATACGGGCAGTCTTTCACTTATGCCGTATCGCTCGCCGATTTTCGGCTGGTATGCATCCAGGTTCAATTGACACATCGGGCAGGCTGTAATAATGCAATTTGCGCCCCTTGCCACCGCGTCCCTTACTATATTGGACATCAGCCTGAGCGAAACATCAGTGTCATTCAACGATGCAGATGCGCCGCAGCAGTCCGTTTTGTATCCCCACTGTATCGCCTCCGCTCCCAAAACCCCGCATACGATTTCCATCCCCTGCGGGTTCTCCACACTGCCACCTATGTCGATGTCCATCGGATAGCGTGTCTGGAGGCAACCGTAATAGCATGCCGGCTTCAGCCCGGCCAGCTTTTTTTCCGCTCCGGCTGCAAGCTCCCCGGATTTCACCTTTCCTGCCAGCACATCAAGGATAGAGAGCAGCTTTATCTTTCCCTGTACCTTCTCCGAAAGATCTGCATTGATGCTGTCCCTCAGGTCCTTGTCCCCTTCAAGCGCCCTTTGCGTCAGCAACGTCCGGCTGTAGCACAACGCACACGGGATCATCATCTCCTTATAACCGCTCGCATCAGCCAGCCCAAGGTTCCTTGCAGGCAGCGCCACCGCCAGGAACTCATTCGTCTTTGCCGCCGACGTTGCACCGCAGCAGTTCCAGTCCTTGATCTCTTTGAGGTCGACGCCAAGCCTGCTCAATACATCCCTGCATTGCACATCGTAAAATGCTGAAGTAGCGTGTAATGAACATCCGGGATAATAGGCCATTTCCATATATTTACCTCGTTATTCGGGCGGCCATGGCCGCCTGACTATTATTTTTTCGCCCTTGCAAAGAGTCTTCTTATCTCACCGGTGCCTCTGATCTTATCAATGCTGAAGTGAACCCTCTTCAGCTTCATCATCACCTTGCCGAGTCCCACCTGGGCCATAATCTCATCCAATATCGCCTTTATCCGGCCCTTCGCGAGCTCATTCTTCGCATTTTTCATCTCGTAAATTGCCATGAACTCCATCTCGTTTACCCTGCCGAAGTGAGATGTCGATGTCAAAAAAGCACTGTGAAAATTCGCCACCTTTGGCACCACCGGATCCAGGTGCTGCTCCTTGATCATATGCTTCAATGCTTCCGTTATCTTGGCAGTATGGATGTTGTTCGGACACCTCGTCCCGCAGGTATAACAGGCAACGCACTTCCAGACAAGAAGGTTGTTCATAGCCTCTTCCTTCAGACCTAAAATTATCATGCGTATCAGCTGATCAGGTGTAACGCCCGTGTCGTCCCCTACGGGACACCCTGCGGCACACCTCCGGCACTGGTAACATGCCTTGAGGTTCTGGCCTGATCTGGCAGCAACCTCTGACGATAATGATCCGGTCGTTTCAGTCTCCATAGTTAGAATTTGCGATGACATAAATTATCTCCCCGCGGTTCTTTGGTATGCATAATGATGTTATTGATGTCAAACAGCGATGGGTGCAGCGACTTCAGATAGACGTATCGGAACAAGATGAGTGCGGTTGCAGCATTTGATGCTAATTGGCGGCCGTTGGCCATCCCCACCCCTTTAACTTTGCCAGTCCGGAACTTCGGAAATTACAATGTTAATAATGCATGCAGCTATTCGTCTGGTACCAATAGCGCATTTGTTTTCGGGTGCAGTTTTTCTATAGGGTCTTTATGTCGATAAAACTACTGAACCTAAAATATTTTGAAATTATCTTAATCCACCGGCTGAAACTTCCGCAAGGCCCTTGACCCTCAACGGACCATTAAAACATCCTTTTCCTTTTCAATAGACTCCTGCAGCCAGAAGTAGCACGCTCCCGCCAATCCTTGAGTAGAGCCGTTTTAGACCACTTGTGCTGTACTGTCGAAGATGTTGTGAGGGTCTAACGTTGCTAATCGGTTAATAAAATAATACAATAACCAATACTGGTCAGAAGGATGGACGAACCCGCGTCGAATGTCTGAGCACCATCCTAAGTAGTGGGCTGTGACTGATATTTCCTGAGGTGTCCCGGGTCACCGGCTCCGGGGCTGCCGGGCCGCTGAAATGCGGGCATCGGGGTCACTCCCTGTCACGGGGCTTTGACCTGAAGTGCTTGTTCGCTATCCAGCCTTCGGATGATTCTTCAATGCGGTCGAAACGTGCGACATATCAATTGGCATGTCTCGCAGGTATTTCTTATGCTAAAATTCATTATGTCCCTCTTGCCCGAAACTGTTGCGGATCTCACGGAAATCGTCCTGTGCGACAGCGGGGCTGCAATGCAGGCCCACAGGGAACTTTTCCGTTTCAGCCGGAATGCATATCTGCCGGTATATGAGTCTGACGGCAATGCCTGCGACGCCTTACCCTCGCTTCAAAAACTTGTCGAGGCCTGCAACGCGTCACCCGCATGTCCGGCGCGCATACATGTGGCCGCGGGATGGGAAAATATACTCAGGGTTGCGGCATGGAAGGCAGATCTGGCGTCGGTTAACGACATTTTCATCGTTTTAAGAAATGCCGGCGTAATGGAGTCGGAGTTGAAGCCATTTGCCGGTTCTCAGGTTGCCGACCTGTTCCCCTTTTTTTATTACGGCAAGCGGCTTGACGTCCTGAAAAGACTTTGCAGGATCGCCTGCAGGCAGATTGAATCGCGCATTAGGATGGGCGGAGTGCGTGCTGACTGCCATCTGATTTTGGAAGACGCACCGCGAATTGTCGCGAGCAGCCTCTGAAGGGCGTGCTGAGCCCCCCGTGCGGGGCAACTGCAAGTATATCCTGATGCGGATCGAGCTCTGAACGCAATAGAAGCAAACTATTGCAGATCAATCGTATACCATTTGAGGTCATCCTCACATATCGCCATCTTCTGCTCTTTCTCCCTGACAGTCATCAATTTTATATGCCGGCCCTGTTCATTGCAGAGCTCGTATGAGCCTATAATCTTAGTTGTATAACCTTTTTCTGTGGCATATTTTTCGAATGTCTTCCACGGATCGCTCAATAATGTAATCATGCATTGCTCCTTTCGGAAATAAGACCAAGTGAATCCCCAAGTCCGCCCGCCCGGTTTATAACATTAGGAAGACCTGTCAGGAAGAGGGATGATTGAAGTCTTTTTGAATCTGCACCCGATGCAATATCGCCGTTAACAGTCAGGGGACTTTATGAAGAATTCGCGAAGATTTCTTCATTGCCGAAGCACGCGGCATTCAACAGAGATTTCAGTTCCATGATGTCACGTTTGATCCTGTTTATTTGGCCCTCCCTTAACCCCAAAACCCTTCCTGTGAAAATATAACTTTCCAGAACTTCGTCCATGCAATTCAGTGCCCTGTACAAATGGGCCTTTCCGTCGTCGATATTTTTCATCATGAATCCCTCGGCGAGGTGTGAAGGTACTGAATTGATCAGCTGTTTCAACTTGCACCAAATCTCGCCTGAGCCAAAGCGCGAATAACGATTGGCCATCTTTTGCACTAAG
>DATJOY010000084.1:0-4661 GCA_035506695.1 Dissulfurispiraceae bacterium | reverse complement strand
ACAGCATCTTCGATGAACGGACGCCAGTACCTCATGCCGATGTAAACCCTGTATGGCTTTCCACTTGTTGCAGGCCCCGAGTTCAGGGTTTCTTCAAGTGCAGCGGCCTGAGCTTTTGTTATGTCGAGTATAGGCGACTTTCCGCCGATCCGGCGATACATGCTCTGAGTTTTTCCCGCACGTGTTGCAGCGATGAACGATGCCAGGGGCTTCTGGATAAAAGCGGGGCCGAGCCTTATGATCTCTCTGTCGGAAAAAAGATTATACAGGAAGGGCCTTACCGCATCGAGAGAATCCGGCCCGCCGAGGTTTAATAAAAGCACACCGGTCATGGATTAAGGATACAGGATGACAGAGAGCTGATTCAATACAAAGATATCGGCCAAGTCCGCAGTCCCGACTCGATACACAACAGAGATTATTATCGAAGATTATTATTGCAGTGCCCTGCGCGATGGAGTATTATTGTGGCATGGCCGAATGAAGAGCGGATTGATAACAGGAATTAACTTGCAATGCCGGATGGCTCGGATCCTGCTTATTGGTGACGGCGCTTGTGTATTAAATACCGACAAGGAGGCAAATAAATGGACCTTGAATACGGAAATGGTTATTTTGACGGCGACATTATGTTTGAGTATCAAAAAGGCTCTGTTATTTCTGAGGTCATTGAGAACGTTGAGCGCATCGGGGAGCTTGATTTTGACTCGCGCTGGATACCTTCTCATACGTGGGTGGTAACAGGTCAGGCGACCGGGGTCGAAGCTTCGACCGAAGGTGTGGCAAAATTTCCGTTGGGCAAATATCTGGACAATCTGAAATGCCAGGTCATGGTATGCAGACCTCCTGACATAACCACGATCACGATTTCACAGATGCTCGCAACTGCAAACCTTCTGGCGTCGCAGGGGCTTGACTATGATTATTCCGGCCTGGTGGGAGATGCCCTCGAGGCATTCACTTTTCTGGATCAGGTCATTCCTGCGCTGAGGGAAGTGGCGAATCCGTTGCACAATCAGCATGCACTCTTCTGTTCGGCGCTCGTGGCGACCATTCTCAACTCGACGACGCAATATCACGGCTTTCCTCCAATGGACAGGAATGCGGTGAGCAAAATCGGGCCCGATATGCTGATGCGGCAATTCCCGTTCGAAAGGAGAATTTTTTTCAAGGAGTAATCGCGACAACCAGTTTTCAGCCTCTGCACTGATGCATCATGCTTGTTTCGGGAATCCATTCCGTAATGTTTGAATTGCGCGCTCGCAATGCCGGCTAACCCGAAACTTTGAAATAATAGAATTGTCGGTACTGTTTCGCGTTGCCCGATTCGCGCACTATTCCGATTGAACAAACTGTCTTCACTAAGCATTCTTCCATAATGCGATTCCATTATCCATATTATATTTCCGTCTGTTGCAGCTGTCTGTGAATCAGCCGGCTGAGATGTTTGGAAAGGTCAAAAATGCATGAAGAAAATTCACCAATCTGATGAATACAATCAATTTGACTTGCCGGGCTGCAACTGCTTATGTTTAGAAAGGCTCAGAACAAGTCATAGCTTGTGCCGACATCATAAGGACTGCTTCGAACTTTAACGAGGTAATGAATCAATTGCCGGCAGTGGGATGAGGTAAAACATGCAAAGTGATATATTCGACGTGCTCGACAGGATATATGCCGAATGGCAAAAATTCATTCTAAATGATGACAGGAATGTTATGGAAATTCGTCAGGGTATCGTTGAATCGTGGGTCCGGTGCCAGAATGCGGGTGTTGACCCCAATGACAATAATTTTCATCATTCTCTGGATGAGAAGGCCCTGGGCGATCTTCTCGGCAACAAAGATACCCTTATCAAAATAGCCAAACCTTTTATGTCGAATCTTTACAAATTCGTTCAGGGCTCCGGATTTGTCGTGGTGCTGACGGATGAAAACGGCCATATCATGGAAATGTTCTGCGACGAGGACATGCTTCAGAAACCGATGACGAGAAATTTTCTGCAGGGCTCGAGCTGGCACGAATATGAAGCCGGGACCAACGCGATAGGTACGGCATTGATGATCGGCGCCCCCATCCAGGTGTCGGGAGCAGAGCACTATTGCCGGAAACACCACTGCCTGACGTGTTCGGCAGCTCCAATTTTTGATCCTGACGGAAGGATACTCGGCATCCTCGACATGTCGGGCGCATCTCACGCATCGCATCTGCATACACTCGGAATGGTTGTGGCGGCAGCCGAGGCGATCATGGCCCAGCTCAGGATACGCCAGAAGAACCGCGAACTGGCTCTTGTAAACAACAGACTCAGCAATTTTTTCGATGCGGTGTCTGACGGTGTGCTCATGGTTGATAAGCAGGAAATCATTACCGAGCTGAATCCGGCAGCCAAGGGAATGCTGGGAAGATTGACGCAAAATGTTATCGGCATGCCTCTCAACCAGTTGCTGGATTGTCGCGCCCCGGGAGGGAGACTGCCTGAGATTGCCGATCGTTATGCGGATGTTGAAATAATGATCGACACCAAGGACGGAGTATGCCATTGTCTGGCATCGGGTGAGCCTGTTATAAATCAGCACGGCGAGACGACCGGCGGAATCATTCTCCTGAGACCTATAAAGCAGGTGCAGAACCTTGTCAATAGATTCAGCGGGTACTACGCGACCTTGCAGTTCAACGATATCATCGGTGAGAGTGAAGAAATCCGCGAGGCCATCAGGCTGGCCAACCTGACAGCTGCTACGGGGTCAAACATACTGCTCCAGGGAGAAAGCGGCACCGGCAAGGAGATATTCGCCCAGGCAATCCACAACCGGAGCGCGCAGAACAACGGGCCCTTTATCGCGCTCAATTGCGGAGCGATTCCGCGCGAACTGATCGGCAGTGAATTGTTCGGGTATGAAGAAGGGGCCTTCACAGGGGCCAAGCGCGGCGGGAAACCGGGCAAGTTCGAGCTTGCATCCGGGGGAACACTATTCCTCGATGAAATTGGCGACATGCCGCTGGAGCAGCAGATTTCCCTGCTGAGAGTGATACAGGAAAAGAAGGTGGCACGCATCGGAAGCGACAAAATGATACCGGTCCATGTCAGATTGATCTGCGCCACAAACCGCAACCTTCTTCACGAGGTCGAAAGAGGCGCCTTCAGGAATGATCTGTTTTACAGGCTGAATGTAATTTCGATTACGATCCCACCGCTTCGCAACAGGACCAGGGACATACCGAAATTGTTCGTGCATTTCCTTGAAAAGCTGGGGCGGGACCGGGGATGCAAATTTGATGTCGAACTCGAGGTCTTCGATTATCTCACCCAATACAACTGGCCCGGCAATGTCCGGGAACTGCAGAATGTGGTTGAACGCGCAGCCAGCCTGTCCGAAGATGGCGTAATTTCGCTTAGGCACATTCCGTCTGAACTTTATTCGCCATTTTCAAATGCCCACGTTGCGCCGGTGATCCCGGTGCCCAGAAGCTTTGAGAACCGTGAGCAGAGACAGAAAATAGTCAGGGACTCGGAAAAGAACCGGATAGTCAATCTCCTGAATATGCATGCCGGCAATGTCAGCCGTGTCGCCAGGGAAATGGGCCTTTCCAGGAAGACGCTCTATAATAAGATGAGGTCTTACGCGATCCTGAACTGAATCGTCATGTGCGGATTATAGACTGGTCTCCGTACGTAAATCCTTCCGGCAAACAGACTGCACTATCCGAAGCTTCTCCTTTTGCACGATCAATTGTTCTATGTGCGATCACCTTTAATGTTACCTTAGTGTGAATTAAGTGTAACCCTTGGATACGGTCAGGTTACATAAACTTGCCGCCCTGACTTTCTTTATCATCCGGATGCGAAAACCTTATAACTGATGGTTTTCCGTATAAATAAACGGGTTATCACACAAAAAAGTCTGCCGCTACATACCACCTTCGCTTTTCGTACCGTGGCACCGATCTTGCCTTAATACATTTTGACCGGCAGCCCGCCGGCAAGATGAGATTCAACATTGTTTCCGAAACTGCAAGATGCAAAACATAGACGGAAAGGAACTGAATCAATGAAGACTATACCGGTGCATGATGCCGTCGGGGCCGTTCTGTGCCATGACATAACTGAAATCATTCCGGGAAAATTCAAGGGCAGGGCTTTCAAGAAAGGCCATGTTATCAGAGAGGAAGACATTCCCAGATTGCTCGATATCGGGAAAGAGCATCTCTATGTCTGGGAACTCGATGAAAATACCCTCCACGAAAATGAAGCTGCGCAGCGAATTGCTAAGGCCGCAGCAGGACCGGGCATTGTATTGTCGGATCCGGTGGAGGGGAAAGTTGAACTGAGGGCTGAACGGGCGGGCCTGCTCAAAATAAATACCGCTGCGCTTGCTGCCATCAATGATGTCGACGAAGTTGTCCTTGCCTCAATCCACTCGAACCAGCTTGTTGTTGCCGGGTGCAGAGTTGTTCCCCTTATCATTGACACCGCCAAAGTAATGCGGACCGAAACGCTCGGAATGGAAAACGCGCCTGTATTTGAAGTTAAACCTTTGTCGGCGATGAAAGTGGGCATCGTTACGACCGGAAGCGAAGTGTATCACGGGCGCATACAGGATAAGTTCGGACCGGTCCTAAGAGATAAGCTTTCTGCATTGGGGAGCGAAGTGCTCAGG
>DATJOY010000083.1:0-6689 GCA_035506695.1 Dissulfurispiraceae bacterium | reverse complement strand
TGATTATTTCGGGTGGTCAGTGGCGCTGAGCGCTGATGGTGATACTGCGATAATAGGGGCTCATTATAAAACGATCGGATCCAACAGTAATCAAGGTGCGGCCTATATGTTTACGGCGTCGGGGCTCCCCTCTGTCGATACATTGGCGCTGGTTGACATAACAACTACGACAGCTGATGTGAGCGGCGACATAGCATCAAACGGCGGATATTCGATAACAGCAGCAGGAGTTTGCTGGAGCAGCCTGCCGTACCCTGTCATATCTGATTCGTGCACCAACGATACCGGGAACCCGTTTGTAAGTTTCATGAGCGGACTTAACCCGGGACAGACCTACCATGCCAGGGCCTATGCAATAAATTCGCAAGGCATAGGATATGGAAACGATCTGTCTGTCTTTACGCTTTGCAGTAGTCATAATGTGGAGGTTGTTCCATCATCAAATTACTCAGCTATTAGCATCACTGACGCCATAAGCCACTTTTCTGCCAGCGATACTACAATAAAAGCGAGCAGCTATGAATATGTGGAACCCTCGGTGGTCTTTTCCGCCTATGCGGTTACTCTGCAGGGGGGGTACGACTGCAGCCTTGGGAGCGTTGTGGGATTCAGCAAGATCAACGGGCAGATGACCATTCAGGGGACGGCAACTGTTACTATCTCAAATATTATCATCGGCCCGTAAGATATTTTGCGGCAGTACTTGTCTGGCGCCATAAGATTTGGGATTGACAGAAACTTCGGCGGTCTTACGGGTAAGACCAGTTGTTATGGGCCACGTTGTGACAAACGAGCGTGCATGACCCTGAGAAGAAGCCTTTCTGGGCAAATACCGGATATCTGTTGCCGGGCTTAGGTGCAGCAATCCTGACATCAAAATTGATCAGGTGCGTGTGGTCACCGGTTCCGGCGCCACCTGAAAATGTAACCCCATGCGGGTCATGGCAGGCAGAGCATGTAGCCCCTGTCGCGAGATGCCCGCTGTGGCCACCCCCTGTCTTCGTCGTTTTCGCAATCTTCTTTTGAAAGCTCGCATCACTCAGTATGCTTGTCCTGTTGTGACAACGGTAGCATAGGGCATAAGCCTGATAGCTCTCGGGAGTATTGTCAGTTGTTTCATATCTTTCCCCTAAAATGGGCGCATATGAAGAACCGTGGGGGCCTTTTCCTCCACCCGCATCATCCTTATGACAGTCTGTACATAAGATGATAGATGATATGCTGACTCCAGGTTGCAACGGTGACGGTATGCTCGGCACAGTGGCGGTCCTTCCCATGCTTACAACAGGGTGATATGATGGATTGGAAGGATCAAAGGCCAGCCGTTTGTTGGATGTGCTGACCACCCTGGATATGTAAGTAATGTTATACGGATATTCCGAATGGCACTTGAAACAAATTTCATATTCATACCTTGCGGTCAATACTCTGAGGCCGTTCCGGTCTACCCCGCTTACCCCCTGAAGCCTGCCTGATACATTGGCCGCCGATGCCTTTCTGCTGTTGACCGCATGAGGATTATGACAGTCGGTGCATGTTACGCTTGGGCTCGCATTGCGGTACCGCCCCATGTCCCGCTGTCTCTGACTGCCCGCCGTGCCGAGCTGCAAGTGATGTGCCGACCACTTCCTTATCTGTGTGCTGACACTTGTTGTCTTGGCAGCATTGAGCGGAGCTGCTGCAGATGCCGTTGAGGTGGACGAGCTGACAGTATTGCCGTGCACGGGCGGTTGCGGAGGAGGAGGGACAGGGCTGTGGCAGGACAGACAGTAATCGGCAGAAGTATATCTGAGCAGAGGGACGTCGAGGGCAAAATGGGGTGTATGACAAACCTCGCATCCCTGGACGATCGTGGAATGGCTGGATACGTTCCACCCCGTCATTTGGTGGCATGTCTTGCACAAAGTTGAATAACTGTTGTCCATTACAAGAAAGGAGCCGAAAGTATTATCGTGAGGGTTGTGACAGGTGGTGCAGTGGATCTCTGCATCTGTCCCGCCGAGTTCAAGATAAGAGGGCAGCAACGGCAAAGGTACAAGTTCCGGATTATTTTCGGGATTGGAAGCTCCGTAAGGAAATGAGACCGGATGATGAGACGAAAGGTCAACACCGAAATAGGACAGGCTGCCCTGAGGTATCTGACTGCCCCCGCTCATAGTTATGCCTCCTGCGGGATTGGCAACGGTCCCAAGAGCTATCGTGCCGTCATGACAGCTGAGACAGAGCTTGGTGGGACCTGTGGGCTGCGCCATCACCGCCTTTAAAGTGCTGCTCGTGTAAAGTGTATAGACCTGGGGCCTTATTTCCTTGTTCCACAAAGGCGAGTTTGGGGTCGCATTATGGGGCGTGTGACAGAATACACAGACCCTCGTTTCGGTCAGGGCCTTGATGGGGCCAGGGCCTGTTGCCGAGAGATCATGTTTCGTGCCGAGGATACTGCTTGAAATGGCCGTGCCGCCAGGCCAGAAAATGAAATAGACACACAACAGCACAAGCAGCCATATGAAGCGTCTGATAAGTCTCATTCTGCTATTCGGTATGAATTTCATCATGGGAATAATTCTCTGTTATCCGGAAAACCTGGATTCTCCGGTTATAGGTGTCACATACATACAGCATACCATTGTCGTCAATATAAATCCCCGAGGGCATCCAGAACTCGGCAAGGTCGCCTCCTCGTTTGCCGAGGGTGAGAAGATAAAGGCCTTCCCGACTGAAGAGCTGGACAATATCGAAGAGGCTGTCAGCTACATAGACCACACCGTCTTTATCTGCAGCAATGCCTTTAGGTCTTGCAAGGTCGCCGAAGCCATCACCGTGGTGACCGAATGAACGCAAGAATTTGCCGTCATCATCAAAGGTCTCAATTCTGAAGTTCATGGAATCCGTAATATAAAGAATTCTTTTCAGAGACCAGAATATGTGAGTCGGAAAATTAAACTGGCCCTGTTTGTCTCCTCTGCTGCCGAACGAGAATTCCAGCTGCCCTTTTGAATTAAAGGCATAGACAGCATTTGCCAGAGTGTCGGCAACGTAAAGCAGTTTCCGGACGTGGTTGTATGCAATGCCGGTCGGCCTTTTCAGTTTGTCGCTGCCGGCCTGGTCAATCGATCTGACATATTTTCCTTCCGGATCGAAAACAAATATTCGGGCTGCAACCGAATCCGAGACATAGAGATTGAGTTCATCATCAAAGATAACGCTGACCGGTGATGTAATCTTTGCCTCACCGGCCTCAGTCAGTCTCACATACCTGTGCTCGGCAGGAACATAAAAATGCACGCATTTCAACCCCATATCAGCAACTGCCATGCGGGAATCACGACCCGTTGCAACGGCAACCGGCAGGCCGAAGGAGTCTTTTTCATCGCCGCCCTGCCCGTAAACAATGGTCCTGACAATCGACCGCGAACCGTTGCTCGCGCTGAATCCTTTTATGGACATTGCATAAGTGATTTTCGCCTTGGCCGGCTGGTACGGCCACTGGAGAGCAATTTCAGGCTGTTCGGTCCTGAGGGTCCATGAGGAAGCGCAGCCCTGAGCGAGCAGCATAACACAGCCCAAGAGAGTGTATAGACTGGTCTTCGTGTTCATCGAATCTGTATCTCAGCAGACATCACTCTATAAAATCTATCTGCCGGCATCCGTAATCTCTATTTTCGCGTTATTTCTCAGATCGGCTTCCCATTCATGCATTCTTTTTTTCCTTGCGGCAGCGGTAAGAGTGCTTTCAAGGTATCCCTTCATTTGAGACAGTGTAAACCGCTTCTCCGGAATGTGCTCCCTGATTTTAATTATATGCATGCTGTCGCTGGTTGCAAACACGCTGGACAATTCCCCTATTTTCAACCCCGCTGCTGCGGCATATATTTCCGGCTGCTTATCTTTTTTTACTTCAAGCTCCCTGACTATAAAGGTCCCGTCGGGAACCAGGTTCATGGGGTCATGGTCTTTGTCTGAAAGGATTTTCATGCGGACCCGCTCAGCCTTGTCCGCTGAACCGCTGTCCTCCCTGCTGAGGAACAGCACAGTATCAGTGACGATAATCTTTTCAGCAACAATGAACTGGTCTTTTTGTTGTTCGTAAGCCTTTTCAATTTCGGCATCGGATATAGGCGGTGTCTTGTCGATTATCTCTTTCTTGAATATATTTTGAAGCAGAATGCTTCTGGAAAGGTCGTTGCGCACCTCACCCTCGGTCAGCTTTCTTTCGCGAAGGGTCTTTTGAAAAGCGTCGTCTCCCCCGGAGCTGCTGATCAGGTCGGCAATCCGCTTTTCCAAATCTGCAGGATCGACTTTCATTCCTTCATGTTTTGCTGCTTGAAGGGCAAGTTCTTCGAATATAAGCCTGTCAATGGCTTCTTTTCTGATCCTCGACGGATCGATTTGTGGGTCTCCATGACCACGAACTCTCTGACGGAATATGCGGTCCGCAAGTGCTTCAACCGAATTCAAACTGATATCCTTACCGTTGACGCGAGCGGCAATGACATTTTTCCCCTCGGCGGTCGATTTGCCTGAATCTGAAGATTCAGCGGCAAAGGCAACAGACGACAGGATTAATATTGTCATCAAAAGAACCGATATATAGATTATCGTTTTTGTCATCATTATTTTCCAGGATTACCTCAATAGGTAAAATCCAGAAGCCTGTTAAAAGATCTTTCTTTTAATGTTAACATAATAATATTGATGGTCTCTTTCATTTTGCAGAGTTCCCGAACCCTCACTTTTCGCCATATATCCGCTAGCTCCAATGCCAACAAATATTTTTCCGATCTTCCACTCCAGGCTGGTATTCAGGGAAAACGCAGTCGACTTAACGAGCCCCTGAAACGCCGAGTAAGCCCCGCCGGCCGTTAGAACAAGGCTCCTCTGGAAAAACTGTTTCTGGACGTTTGCAGAAACAGTCTCTGTCATTTCGGTATATGGCTGCTGTTCCAGCAGGGATGACCCAACCGGGTAGTTCTTCCTTGTATAGGATGCGACGAGGTATATGCGTGATGTTTCAGTGACGGGTGTGGTGCAGTTGATTTCACCCTTCCACTGTGTATAGGGGTTGATGTTGCTCTGTAATTTCTGATACTCGGCCAGCACGCGGAACGGCAATTTTTGAATGGTGACGCCTATTGTAGAATATCTCTCATCAACGGGGCCTCCAGGGAAAATGCCCTGCAGCACTTTTGAAGAAGTGGAAACATAGGAGATATAGGGATTTACCAGGCTCTCGAAAAGATTTGCCCCTGCATTGAAACCATAGCTGTTGGTTTGCAACTTGAAATTGCCGGAGGTTAGCGAATATGAAACAGTGAAATCAAAGTTGCCCACCGGGACAAAAGGAGGAGGAAGATTAGTGATCGTAATCTGGAATGTATTTCCAACCGGAGTGACTGTATAATTGGTCACCTCTTCAAGGAGAATGGGCTCAAACGGAGGCAGAGGGTCTTTTAGATATACTCGAATCGTACTCGGGTCAGGGTTCTGGCTTGACAGGATGAAAGACCCAGGCACCATAATCCCCGAGTGGGGTTCGTTTACAATAGAGATCGTGCCTGTACTATCCGTTACAGCACGGCTTATGGATACTCCCGAAAGAAAGGTCCCCCAAGGGATTCTTTTTGAATAGCTTTCCGTCAGGGCATACGACGTTTGGGTTATATCCCCAAGGCTTGATGTCTTCGAATCACGGAGCAGGATCAGGACGCTGTCAAGACTTTGATACAGTTTGTGGATGATATCCACTTCGATGCTCTTATCTGTATCCGATATGGCAGAGCTGCTGGAGACGGCAGCACTGCCGAATGAGTTTGCATTTTTCTGGTACTGGTAAGTAAGTACGCTTTTGAAATTCAGGGGAAGAAAGATGCTCAATCTTTCCCTCCACAAAAGGTTGTCACTGTCGGCCGGACCCGAACTGTCTTCCTGATGAAAGGTCGTCTTTGAAAAGTTGGTTTCCAGCAGCGCCCTTTTCAGGTCGACTGTACTGTTGAGCCCATATATGTTGGAAGTTCCTTTAAACAGTGACATCGAACTGAAATCAGAATGGTCATAGCTGAGCGAGAGAGATACTTTCCTGCCGCTGATAAATTCCTTATAATATGTGCCGCTGCCCGACAAGGTCCTTACATCAGAGCGGCTCTGAGAATTTTCCGTTATGTTTTCTATATAGCTCAAGTTTAAGAAATAAGGTTTCTGGCGATAACTGAAAACGGCCCCTCTGTTGCTGTCGATGTTATTTGTTTGCGTTGCAAACTCCTGTCTGTACAGAGGTTCAAGCCTGGACATAAAAAGATTCAGCTTGTATGGATGTTCCGGCAGGATATAGAGCTTGACATCATATTCGAGTGCCGACGCATTCGTTCGGGACGATCCTGAAAAACCTGACGCAGAATCTGTAAAGTTTTCCTGCTTGAGGGCTGTTGCAACCATGAGATGATACTGGACGAATCTTGGGTCATAGGAATATCCTTCCGAATAAAGGCTCAGCTTCTCACGGATGAACAGGTCGGACGTCTTTACCGTACCGCCGCCCCCCTTGAAACTGTCGGTTTCGCGCGTCGCGGTTACTTCAATGTCGGCCCCATTTTCGTACGTCCTGGGAATGAACTGGTTCATGTCGGCTCTTGCTGTCCCGAAGAATGTGGTTACTAAAAAGAATGAGCACAGAAGAATCTGTGCTATTTGTCCAG
>DATJOY010000082.1:0-14942 GCA_035506695.1 Dissulfurispiraceae bacterium | reverse complement strand
TAAGAGAGAGAAGAACATCTAACTCTATAAGCAACAACATTTTTTTTAACTGAGCAACTACATCATAGACACATAAAAGAAACATTATTAACGAAGGAATAAAGCCAGACATTCCGTTTAAAGGTTATTTGTGCTTAAAATAAAAGAGAAGCAATAATCCTCGTCAATACGCCTTTCAACAGCTCAACAAATGAAATTAATATCCATCAATGTACACTATTTGATAACAGTTATGAGGACTTTTTTTGAATCGCCGAGCAATTAATACACGATATTTTTTCAGCGCCATCCCGATTCTCAATTCGTATTAAGTCGGAGTCAAATTTGACATCTATTTATTGCTGAATTAACATTACAAATTATTAGTATGCACTATAAATTATTTCAGGAGACCATATGAAGGTATTAGTAACAGGAGGTGCTGGTTATATTGGTAGCCATGTTGTAAAAATGCTTGGAGAGGCCGGGCATGACATTCTTGTCTATGACAATCTTTCGACAGGTCATCCATGGGCCGTGCTTTACGGCGAGCTTGTTGTAGGCGATTTGGCGGACAAGGTATTTCTGAGAGAAACCGTATCTAGATTTCAGCCAGATGCTGTCATGCATTTTGCCGCTTTCATTGAAGTTGAGGAGTCTGTATACAATCCACTGAAATATTATCTCAACAATACTGCCAATGCTCTGATCCTGCTGGAAGTTCTCAAATCAAACAAGATCATTCCTTTTATTTTTTCCTCCACAGCGGCTGTTTATGGGCTTCCGGAATGTCCTCAGGTAAATGAGGACTCTCCACTGGCCCCCATCAATCCTTATGGCATGTCAAAAACAATGGTAGAGCGCATATTAAAAGACCTGGCTGCAACGTCGGAATTCAGATACGCTTCTTTAAGGTATTTCAATGTTGCCGGTGCTGACCCAGGAGGCAAATTAGGACAGGCATACAAACATTCGACGCACTTGATAACAAGGGCACTGAAAACAGCTAAGGGTGAACTATCTACACTTTCGATTTTCGGCGCGGACTACCCTACTCCGGACGGCACTTGTATACGAGACTATATCCATGTGAATGATTTAGCATCTGCTCACATTACAGCACTTGATTTTATCACGGGTAATAAAGAAAGCCGGATATTCAATTGCGGATACGGTCATGGATATTCTGTGAAAGAAGTTATAAAGACTGCTAAAGAAGTCACAGGTATAAACTTCCCCGTGAAAGAAGTCGGTCGCAGAGCTGGCGACCCAACCTCGTTAGTCGCCGATTCTTCGAGGCTTAGGAATGAACTTGGCTGGACGCCAAAATATAATGATCTGAACTTCATAATAAAAACAGCCTGGGACTGGGAACGCAACCTGCCATAAGACAGTTAGTGCTGCTGTCTGCCTGCGGGTGCTCAACAAGATACTTTTGATGAGACCAACCTGCCGATAAGGCTACGTTATGCAACCTATATATAATAGCTTCCAACAGGCGGAATAAAAGCAGTTTTTCACCTTGCTGCGTTGACATGCTGCTGATTTAGAAATTATAATATCACTTCTGTTTACAATAGGATAATAGACAATGAAGATAATCATATCCGAAATACCGGAAGAGGGACTCGAACTTGATCTGAGCGACGACATCAAATCCGATGACGTCAGGATATCTTCGCCCGTAAAATCGGTGCTGAGACTTGACAAGGTGGGAGATGATGTAATGGCGCGGGGCGTTCTGAACGGTGATGTAGAACTTCAGTGCTCGCGCTGCCTGAATAATTTTCCCCTGCATATCTCATCCCAGGTGAATGTTGTTTATCACCCGGTAAAAGAGCTTTCCAAATCAGAGCAGCACCAGCTCAAGGATGATGAACTCGATACGGTCTTTTATAGCGGAGACATGTTCGACACTGATGATTTATTGAGGGAGCAGCTTTTGTTGAATCTGCCTATGAAACCCCTATGCTCCCCTGACTGCAAAGGCTTCTGCCCAATGTGCGGCGCCGACCTCAGCATATCGACCTGCAACTGCAAAATTAAAGAAACGGATTCGCGTTTTGAAATTCTGAAACAATTAAAGAAAAAGGAGTAAAAGAATGGCAAACCCAACACACCGGCACTCAAGAGCGAGAAGGGACAAGAGGAGGGCAAACTGGAAAGGCCAGCAACCCACACTTGCCGAATGTCCGGAATGCAAGGAAAAGAAACTGCCTCACAAGGCATGCGCAAGCTGCGGAACATATAATGGGAAAACGGTCATCGAGGTAATCTCGAAGTAACCATGAAAATTGCCCTCGATGCCATGGGAGGGGACTTTGCCCCGGATGTGACTGTCGCAGGCGCAATCGATGCTGTAAATGAATACGACGTCGAAGTAATTTTAGTCGGCGACCAGGGGCGATTGAATGAGGCCATCCGGGACAAGCGATATCCGGCAAACCGGATATCCGTCTATCACGCCTCCGAAGTCGCCGGCATGGACGAATCTCCCGTCAGTGTCCTCAGAAAGAAAAAAGACTCATCCATCCGCAAGGCTGTAGAGCTTGTGAAAAACGGGCAGGCAGATGCAGCTGTCAGCGCAGGCCATTCAGGTGTGGCAATGGCGATGGCGCTCTTTCTGCTTGGAAAAGTGCCCGGTGTCGACAGGCCGGCCATAGCGACTACGCTTCCATCCCTAAACAGGTTCTTCGTCCTGCTCGATGCGGGTGCAAATGTGGATTGCAAACCCGAAAACCTTCTCCAGTTTGCTTATATGGGTAGTGCTTACTACAGTGCCCTTTTCAACGAACCATCGCCAAGGGTTTCCCTTCTGAGCATAGGCGAAGAGGACACCAAGGGAAATGAACTGACAAAGGAGTCGTTCAAGCTGCTGAAAGGCTGCAAAGGTCTCAACTTCACAGGAAATATCGAGGGAAAAGATGTCTTTAGCGGTCATGCCGATGTTATTGTCTGCGACGGCTTTATAGGCAACATCGTCTTGAAAACAAGCGAAGGTCTTGCCGAGACCATTCTCAAGATGCTCAAGCGCGAGATCGCAAATGTCGCTACCGGAAAGCTCGGCTATCTTATGATAAAACCAGCAATCAGGAATTTCAAAAGACGTACGGATTACGACGAGTACGGCGGCGCCCCGCTGCTGGGTATAAACGGCACCTGCATCATAAGTCACGGCCGTTCCTCTGCCCGTGCATTGAAGCACGCCATAAGAGTTGCATCCGAAATGTCTAAACAGCGCGTACACGAATCAATCGCAACCATGCTGAAAGGCTCGCATGACAAAGGATAAAATACTACTTTCAAGGGCAAAGATAGTGGCCACGGGCTCGTATCTGCCCGACAATGTCGTAACCAACCGCGACATCGAGAAGAGAGTCGACACTTCCGACGAATGGATCATGGAACGGACCGGGATCAGGGAGAGGCGCATCGCCCGCAAAAATCAGGCATCATCAGACCTGGCGTATGAAGCTTCATTAAGAGCCATCAAAAAAGCGGGCATCAAGGCAAAGGACATAGACTTGATAATAGTCGCTTCCGTCTCGGGAGACATGCCTTTCCCTTCCACTGCGTGTCTTCTACAGGACCGGCTTGACGCTTCGAATGCAGCTGCCTTTGACATTGCCGCGGCTTGTTCGGGATTTATCTATGGCTTGTCCATAGCGGAAAATTTCATAAAATCCGGTGCGCGCAAGAGAATACTTCTTGTAGGAGTAGAGACGCTCTCGCGACTGACGGATTGGGAAGACAGGACTACCTGCGTCCTGTTCGGCGACGGCGCCGGAGCAGCGATTATCGAGGCCTCCCCGGATGACAGCGGCATATTGTCAACACACATCCAGTCGGACGGAAGCCTCTGGGACTATATAAAAGTGCCGGCCGGAGGGTCCAGGATTCCCTGCTCAAAAGAAAGCGTCGAGCAGCGGCTGCATTACATTAACATGAAGGGCAATGAAACATTCAAGGTAGCCGTTAAAACGCTTGAAAACATCGCTCTGGAGGCACTCGAAACAAACAAGCTTAAGGCTTCACAACTTACACTTCTCATTCCGCACCAGGCAAATCTCAGGATAATACAGGCCACGGCCAAACGTCTCGGTTTGCCCATGGAAAAGGTCATGCTGAATATTGAGAAATATGGCAACACCTCGGCGGCGTCAATCCCTATCGCAATGGATGAAGCACTGGCTACAGGCAGGATAAGGAGTGGTGATTACATTTTGCTTGAGGCTTTTGGTGCTGGCCTGACTTGTGGCGCTGCCCTTATCAGGTGGTAATGGTTTTATTTCTTATCTTCCGGTAAGGAGATTTTCCGTCTGGCACTTCGTTTCTTTTTTGTACCTCGCTTCGATTTTCCTTTTTTATAGGAGAGGACGTGCCAAATCCTGAAGAGCCTTTCGAGCTTCCCCTTGAATATCATTGCCGTCAGGATCACGATAATGGTGATCCCTGCAAGAATCGAAAAGTCCCTGTAGTGATGATGCCTTATCAGGTCTCCGCCGACTGTCAGGAGGATGGTGCCGAACAGGCGTCCAACGCCGCCAATAACAAGGAATTCCGCCGTGCTGAGATGTCCCAGGCCAAGTATGTAGCACAGATAATCCTTTGGGGTGCCAGGAATGAGGAAGAGGAGAAATACCAGAAATGCACCTTTGTGATGCAGGAGATAATCAAACCTCTTGATAATAGATTTTTCGACGAATTTTTCGACAAAGGGGCGTCCGAAGACCCTCGCAAGGGCAAAGGCAACATATGACCCTATTGTAAGGCCTATGGTCGACCATACCACGCCGAGTACGGGTCCGTACAGATAACCGCCGATGAGGCCCGTAACCTCGCCCGGAATAGGTGCCACTACAACCTGCAGAATCTGCAGCGCAATGAACCCGAAAACAGCGAAAGGGCCCAGGGAATCAAGGAATGCGATGAGCCGCTGCCTGCTGGTGAAAAATTCCCACAACCCGGTGATATATACAAGCCAGCTAAGCCCTACGATTATAAGAAACAGGGCAATCAGTCTGAGCCATATATATTTTTTTGCCGTTTGTTGTTCTGTAATGTAACCCCCCCGCTCTTAATCCCTATGCGAAAGGCTATTTCTCCTTTCCATACTGTTTAAGAAAGTTGGAGATTAAGTCGATCGGCACAGGGAAAATGATAGTCGAGTTCTTCTCGGTTGCAATTTCGGTAAGCGTCTGAAGAAACCGAAGCTGAAGAGTAGCCGGCTCGGATGAAATAATCTTCGCGGCATCGGCAAGTTTTTGGGATGCCTGGAATTCACCCTCGGCATGTATTACTTTAGCCCTTCTCTCCCTCTCAGCCTCAGCCTGTCGCGCAATCGCCCTAAGCATTTCCTGCGGCAGATCTACATTTTTTACCTCGACGGCTGAAACCTTTACGCCCCAGGGTTCGGTCTGTGTATCGATAACCTTCTGCAGCTCGGCGTTCAGCTGCTCCCGGTTGATAAGCAGGTCATCAAGCTGGCTCTGGCCAAGAATGCTCCTCAAAGTTGTTTGTGCTATCTGGGATGTCGCATAATAGAAATCTTCAACCTCGGTCACGGCCTTGATGGGATCGATGGGTCTGAAATATATTACCGCATTGACTTTAACGGTGATATTGTCCTTGGTAATAATATCCTGTGGCGGGACATCCATAGTGACAGTCCGCAAGCTGACCTTGACCAGCTTGTCAATGACAGGCCATATCAGAACAAGTCCCGGGCCTCTGACCGGAATTATCCTACCGAGCCTGAAAACCACTCCTCTCTCGTACTCCTTCAGTATCTTTATCGCACTTGACAGAATATATGCAGCCATAATCACCAGGAAGACAAAGGTCATCAGCGTAGGTTGCAGGATTCCCATAGACACCTCCATGTCCGGTTATAGATAAGATGAGTTTAACACGCGTTATTGCAATGCGGCAATGACCAATTATTAACCATCTCAAAATACTCTTCACATCGCCTATTTCTTCATAACACAGAATCCCTCGACAAGCTCAAGGCGACCAGTCATGGCGGGCTTGCGAACCATGAATTAAGATTTAGACGATTAATAAAATGTATTCTTTGTCTATTCGGTCGCTTGTTGATGCGCAGCTATGACTTTTTGTATGTGGCCCCATAAAGCGTCTCTTCCCTCTCCGGTCTCGCTCGAATATACGAGCGCAGGCACATCAGCCGGGAGCTTCATTCCTCTGCGAATCGCCGCGATATGGGCCGAACGTCTGCCGCGGCTGATTTTATCGGCCTTCGTCCCGACGATGACATACGGAATATTGAGTCCGGTCAGCCATTCGGATGCCTCCAAATCATTTTTCATCGGCTCATGCCTCAGGTCGATCAGATGAATGATAAGAACAAGCTTGTCCCTGTTCTTCAGATAATTTACTATGAACTCGCCCCACTCTCTCCGCTTTACTTTTGATGCACCTGCATAACCATATCCCGGAAGATCGACCAGGTATAACTGTTCATTGATTTCGAAAAAATTAATTGTCTGTGTCTTGCCCGGCTGAGCACTAGTCCGCGCAAGCTGGCGCCGCGCGCATAGTGAATTAAGAAGGGACGATTTGCCAACATTGGAACGCCCGGCCAGTACAATCTCGGGATACCCTGTGTTCGGGTACTGCTTCGGTCCCACCGCACTGATGATACAATTTGCTGAAATTATCTTCATTAGTTTCCTTTATCAGAAGGTATACTATGCAAAAATCCGGCGATTCTTGTTATGCCGATTCCTTCAAACTCCTTCAGTCCGAGCAGATGTTTGTCACCGGTGACAATAAGGTGCGCTCCGGCTTCCTTTGCGCATTCGAGGATTCTGTTATCCGGTGTATCAGCCAGCATCTGAACTTTCACTTTGGGTTTTACAACTGTAGCGCACTTGCTGATGTGCTTAACAGCAGCTTCGATCTTTTCATTATCCCACCGGAATTTGTCTTTCAGTTTTCCGGCAGTTTCAGCGAGTATGGCTAACGATGTATACAATTCCACCTTCCCTTTGATGGCAAGCAGATAGGCCTCTTCAGCTTTGCTGCCCGGCGATATGAACGCCGAAATAAAGACATTGGTATCGAAAACCACCTTCAGCATTAACGCCCTTCAAATATCATTCTTTCGATATCCTTCTCAGTATACTTAACTGCTTTCGCTTTTCTCACCCCGTAACGTTGCAAAGCATAGAATTCATCTTTGAGCTTCTCTTCCTTGTAAGACAAGAGCATGTCCCTGAAGAGCTGACTCATTGTTTCACCCTTAGCTTTGGCGATGCCTCTGCATTCCCGGGCGATGTCCGGCGGCACTGATATGGTCATAACAACTCGCTGTCTATTTTGCATAAAGCCTCCTGTATTACCCTGTATTACCATATCAGGATCATTTTAGTGTTGTCAATTATCATGTCCGGCATCGAACGCTTGACGTTTAACGCGGCGCGTCATATGATACGTGAGCAAATACATCCCGGCGAAGTGCCTTTTGAGAGGAGTATGCAAATGAAAACAGTAGTCATTGCCCTGTCATTCTTATTGGTCTTCATGTTCGGCTGCGGAGCCGACAAGTCGAAATCATCAGATTCAGGTTCTACTCAGCCATCTCCGGGCAGGCCTGACACCCGCGGGATCGAGGCGGCCACTGCCGTCGGTTATGACGGGGCCGCAATGCGCCGCTCGGTTGATAAGGCGCTGAATCAGAATGATGCCCGAAATGCTGAGCAGCAAAAGGCGATTGAGCAGGTAAACGGGAAATAGGGGTTTGAAGATCTTGTGGGCTGGCTAATAGCAGCCGATTGTAGATCCTATAGCCATTTCGTCTATGGAAAATAGCTGCAAACCCCCAGCAACGCGGAAATCCTCCGTTCTGTTTGACAAAGAAGTAAGAATATCTTACAATTGGAATAGACGCCATTGTGCCACTGTCGGACAGAGGAGGTATCCATGAAGACTATTACAGTTTCAGCAAAAGGTCAGATTGCTTTACCGAAGGAGATTCGGGAAGCTTTGCATATCGAGGCGGGTTCACAGCTTACGTCTGTTATAAAGGACGGCAAGCTCATTCTTGAGCCGGTCGTTACCATTCCCCAGTCCCAGGCATGGGCTTGGACCCCCGAATGGCAAAAAAAGATTGCTGCTTCGATGGAAGACGTTAAGAAAGGGCGTGTTCGCACCTTCAAGTCGGTAGCGGAGATGAGGAAGGCCCTTGGCTCTTAAAACATCTCTCACGGAGTCAGCTATAAGCGATCTGAATAAGCTTCCGAAAGAAATCCGCTTGAAATTCTTTGATCAAGTCGAACGCCTTCTGAAAAATCCAGCACACCCTTCATTGAGGAACGAGAAACTTTCAGGCAGAGAGGAATGGGCGTTCAGTATCACCATGAACTATCGTGCTGCCTACATTCGCACAGACGAGGAAATTCTGATCGTTGCCGTCGGTACCCATAAGGAAGTGCTCGGAAACTGAGGAGTGGGCAGGATTCTTTGTTATTTATCAGCTCTTCATCAATTCATTCTTCGTCATTTCGACATCTTTGAGTATCTTTACTAATAGACCCGGGCCTATAGCTTATCCAGAGTGAACCGGTACTACCGTTACCCAGCCGTCGGGATGTTGCAGAAACATATGGCTTCCCTTTTGTCTGATAGGAATAAAACCATGCTTTTTCAATAAGGAAACAAGCTGTTTCCTGTAAGCGACGGGTGCTGGCTCATACCGCAACTTTCTGAACGCCGACAAGATGAGTCTTGGGGGATTTATTTCCATACACTTCAAGGCAAAGCTGAATCGCCTCTTTTGTCCGTTCCATGAGTACGTCAAGCGACTTTGCCTGAGTATGGCAACCTCTCAGTTCAGGGACTTCGGCGATAAAATAACCCTGTTCGTCCTGTTCAATAATTACAGTGAATTCTTTTTTCACTATGATTCACATCCTCTTCTATGAATTATAGCCCATCTGCGTTTTTTTCAGGTTATTTTTACGTCACGCCGCCTCACAAGGAGCCGGGGTATCTTCTCTGCATAAAATTATCTCACCACCCACTGCGTTCCGCACATCACGCGATAATCACAGAAGCGGCAATCGTTCTTAAGATCGCTCGTTGGAAGAAACGGAATTGTTTCATCAACTATCTCGATGAACAGCCTTGAAATAAGGTCGTCGAGCATTCGGGTCCCGACAACCCGGTCATCATTTGGGCCGAAGAGCGGAAGCTCGATGCCGCTATCTATATGAGTCATGCCAAGTATCAGATACATAGCATCGATATCCGCAACGGGCAAGCCGGAAAAATTGCTGTAAAGGAGACGGTAAACAGGCAACTGAAGGGAGCCAATCGAACGGCCCCAAGTTTCCCGGTCCTCCGCATTCAGTTTTCCGAAAGCGATTACATAGGATGTCTTGCGAGCAGAGGTCTTGAAATCTATGACTGTGGGCCGTCCGTTTATGCTGAATGCTGCATCGAGCCGGCCCTTAAGGTTAAACCCATGAAAATGCATTTTCAGCGTTTCTTCCGATGAAAGGATTGATACGGCATGTTTTCCGGACAGCGGGACAAGATAATCATTAACAAAAGATGCGAGCCTGCGCTGGACCTGTTTCATCAATAGATATCCGGGGCCGAAAGGCTTCTCGCCGAAGCGCCTGATGAAAATATTTTCAACTATACCGGACATATGGTCGCCGCTGAGTTTGCCGGCTGAAAGCCGCTGCCCACTGATGTTTTGCAAATAGTCTTTCAGCGCATCATGAACGATGATCCCGATGTCGCTCCGCTCAAGCTCTCCCGAATTCTCATCCTTTTGCCTCAGCCCAAGGACGTCGCGATAATAGAACCCGAGCGGACATGACAGATACCGGTCTATCGCAGAGGCGCTGAACTCAAAGTTGCGCAGCATTTCTGCAACCACCGGGGTTTTCTTTACCGGATCGGGAGTGCGGTTGCTGAGGCGCACGCGATACTGGAGACTCGGACAAGCATCATCTCCCCGAAGGCGCCCGGTTTTACGCTCCTCTTCCCACATCATGCGTTCGACGAACCGCGTCTTTTCCATGCGGTCATTTTCGAGGAAGAGGATCGTCACCTCGCCCGCACCTTCTACAAGCGTCGAAAAATAGTAGTGTGCCATCCTGTCCCTGTCGCGGTGCGTAGGCAGGCCGAGCAGTTCCCTCGCACGGGCGGGCAGGTACGAATCATTCTTCCTTGCAACCGGAAGTATATCCTCATTCGCATCGAGCAGGAAAACCCTTTCAAACCGGAGCGCCCTTGTTTCCAGGACACCGAGCACCTGAAGCCCGCGAAGCGGAGTTCCCTCAAACGGGACCGAACAGGTCATGAGGAAATGCTCAAAAAAAGAGAAATATCCCGCTGCATCGCTGAACGAATGACGTCCCAGACCCGATCGTCTGACTTCACCCAGCGCCCGTGCGATGGTTTCGACATACGGATAAAACAGCGGATGGAATCGGGCCGTGGAATGGTCGTGCAGATACTCGATAAGGGCAATGCTCTTTTCTGCAAAATCTGAAACGGATGCAATATTGAAAAAAGGCCTTATAATGCGCCTGTGAATATCGGCCAGATGCTCACCGAGTTCGTGCGCGCTCACATCGTGACCTTCGCTTTTCAGTCGCTCAGCGGCCCTCTGCAGCATCCTGGAATTTCCTTCCAGCAAACCCGCAACTATAAAAGACGGCGACGCTCCGCCGCTCATTTCCTCTTCTATTGTATGGAAAAGGATACGAGTGATCTCAGCGCTTCCCTGGAAATAAATGTTCTTCGTGTAAGGATGCAGAACAAGCGCAATGTATGCGGGCACGTATATACGACCACCATCCATGGACGTGATCATCTCTGAAAGGGCTCGGAAAAAGCCGAATACCGGGGTCCTTACAAGTGGATAACCAAGCGTAACATTGAAACTGCGCTCCTCCCATCCCGCAAGAGCGTGGTGCAGCAGGGGGAATAGTGTTTCTGCCGACGGCAGCACTATTGCTGTGGTCTCATTCAGCAGATCAGGACTGTCAGAGGCTGGATTGCCGCGCAGCTTCTGAAGCATGTCTCCGACAGCGCAGACTTCGCCGTGAATATCTGGACAAGCCAGAAATGAAATCTTTCGTTCGGCGAGCGCAGTACCCGTGCGCTCTGCTACTATACCGAGTATTGACAGGTTTTCTTCAAGATATGGTCCGTCCTGGAAAAGGCAGACCAGGGATTCGAGCGGTCTCATGGCATTCAGTATCAACCGTTCCGCTGAAGTGAACGTAAAAAAACCGGCAAAGATAATTTTTTGAAACTTCTCAAGTCCTGCGTCATTTATGTGGCGCGCGACTTCGCAATAACGCATCGCCCGGGTCGCTTTGCCATGCCGCCTGAGCCCGTCATAAAATTTTTCAGCATATGCGGCAATGTTTATCATCCGGTCGCTGGATGCGGACGGAACTACGATGTCCGCAACGGAACCGAGGTCCCTTACCCGGTCAAGAGGCACCTGCTCGATAGTCAATTCTTCGATGTCGCGGTAAAGCTGCATGCCAACCCGGAAGAAAAGGTCGAGCGTTGTGAACCCTTTGCTTCCGAGTCGCCTTTCAAGCGACAGATGAACCTCGTAGAGCTGTGCGACCGCATCGAGAGGTTCGACAGGCTTGCCAGAAGAAATCGAAACATACATCAGGTCGATAAATGCATCCATGGACAGTATTTGCGGAGGTATATATGAGGACCGCAGTCTCTGCCCCAATTCCTTCCGAAGAAAGTGAGCGGGGCGCTTCCCCGGGAAAACAACCAAGTTGTCTGAATAGTCCCTGTCGTCTGCCGATAGGCTGTCGGCTACCTCTGAGATCAAACTCTGCCGCGGATGTAAAATGCGTGCAATCATGCTATCCTTTTCACTTTCCCGCTATCGATATAGGCGAGTATGCATTCCACCTGTTTTCCCGGATAGCAGTCTTTGATCAAACCGGCATATGTGCGTATTTGATATTCGTACTGATCGGAATATTCCTCATCTGAACCGGTCTTGAAATCCATAACTGTTATCATGTCCGCATCCAGAATCAGACGGTCAATGCGGTAGAGCCTTCCGTTGGCAGCTGCCACCTCGAACTCGGTGAAGACCTTCCGATGCGGCATCGGACTGAAATACCGGACAACATCGCCCCGCGATAAAAATCCGGGCAGTGCCTCTGCGTAACATTCCTCGTCCGGCTCAAGTTTCCCTTCCCGTCTCATCAGAGCTACTATATCGGATATCTGCCCGGAAGCCCCCCTGTCGATCACATTAATCGCGGCGAGCACGCTATGCAGCACCTCACCACGCCTGCGCTCCCGAAAACGCAGCGGTCCTCCGGACACGGCCATTTCAGACATCTGGCGCCCTCCATGTTCAAGCATAAGGCCGGCAGCCATTTTAATTTTTTCGCTTTCTTTAGGCAGCTTTTCCCCTTCTTCTGCCGCCAGATCGGTGAAAAGATCGATAGGATAAGACGGCGCTTCAGGTTTCGCCGCGATACCTATCACGTGGAGTTCATCCCGTGGACGCGTAAGTCCCACATAAAGCATATTCAGACCGTTCACCATTTCCTTCAGACGGGCGTCACCATATTTATCTTGCAACCCATCATTGCAATCAGCCATTTCCCTTGTAATTCTGAGAAGGCGTAAATCCTCTCCGTCCTCATCAGTTACATAGCCGAGCCCGCGCGATGGTTGTTCATAAAGCATTACTATAGTGACCGGGAAATCAAGGCCCTTTGCTTTGTGGATCGTCATTACACGCACGGCATCCTGCGCTGCAGGGACCGTCATACGCCACTCCGCGTCCGCACTCTCTTCGGCGTCTGCAAACCGCAGGAATTCGGAAAGGCTGTTGTAGCCGAGTCCCTCGAAGTCTTTCACTGTTTCAAGAAGGCGCATGAGAGTCGCCTCCTCTTCCGCATATATGGAGAACAGATCGAAAACATAATATATCTGCGAAACCAGGTCATAGAGCGGAAGATAACCAACCGACTTCAGCAGTATGCCGAAAAACCTTTCCCATGCGTCCCGATAACCCGCAGCAAACAGCGGATAAAGCGCCCGATCTCTGCGGCACTTCACGAGAAAGTCCTGCAACTTATCTTTGTGCATCAAAATCCCAGCTGCCGCGCACGCCCGCGTAAAAATATCGCCCATTATGAATGCTGCGAAGGAGAGCGAATCGGTCGGTGAATCCAGAAAGCGCAGCAGTGATATGATCTCTGAAGTCACGCTTCGGCGGCGGATGTCGAGGCTGCTGAAGGACAGGAATTCGATGCCTTGTTCGTTCAGCCATCCCGTTATCCTGATCGCATCTTCATTGCGCTGAGTCAGGATCGCGATGTCGCCGTAATCGTACTGACGCCGTATGAGGTCCGCTATAATCTCAGCCAGACGCCTGCGCTCATGCTCCCCATCTTCCGTACGCTGCACTACAGAGACGGAGACGAAACCGTGTTGCGACCGTTTCGGATCAGCATGCTGCTGATAGTTGTTCAGACCGCTCTGTTTGGATGCCTCCTTATACTCCTCTTTCTCCAAGACTGTCTGATGAAATATCCTTTCATTTAGTTCGAGGATTGATGCGCCGCTCCGGAAATTTACATCCAGGTCCCTTACTATGTAAGCAGCCGATGGGAACGGGTTGACGTGGCCGGCCTCTGCCATGATGCGATAGTCCGCGTCCCGGAACCCATAAATCGCCTGTTTCGTGTCCCCTACGAGAAATACGCTCCCTCGCTCGGCGACCGCATTTTCGAGGAGCGGAAAAAGGGTCTTCCACTGCACCGGAGATGTATCCTGGAACTCGTCGATAAAAAAGTGATGAATCGTATCACCGATGCGGAAATAGATATCAGGCACGCTCATCTGAGACAACTGGACCGCGAGGTGCCGGTTGATATCACCGATGAAGACCTTGCCTTGCCTTCGCTTCGCGTCTTCGAGCAGACTGTTGAAAGCAAGATAGACAGAAACGTAAGGCTCGTAAAATGAATAAGCATAATGAAAGGTTGCCCGGCATATTATCTGCCGCACACGGTCCCAGACAGCAAGTACGCGGTCCTGAGCTGACAGAAGTTCCGGTGTCTTTTTTTTCGGCTTGTTCACGGGTGCCGCCTTAAGTTTCTTTCCGATCAGATCGCTTATCCGCCCCTGTCGTGCAAGCGCAGGCATATCCGACTTGTAATAGGTCGAAGCCTTGCTTGTCTCAAGCCCCGAGACCCTGATTTCGGCTGCGAGTTCATCCACGGTAATCCTCAATTCGCGCGCGCATGCATCAAGCAATTGCTCTTCGTTGCCGCAGACCAGCGTTTTTCCCCGCGAAGCGCATAGATCCGCTATATTCCTGACTTCCTCGAGCAGCGCGCTGCTGGGGTCCCATACATATGCCGCGCCTCCCTGTTTCTGCGAAACAATAGATAGGATGGTCTTGTCGATCAGCTCCGCTTCTGCGGACCCCTCGCTCACCCTGCGCAGGTATCGCTGGAATGCATATTCGGTAAGGGCCGCATTGTCGAGGATTATCTCGAACTCCGGCGGATATCCGAAGTCGAGGGCAGAGGCCTGAAACAGTGCGGTTGTGAAACTGTCTATAGTCCTGACCTGAAAGTCGCCATAATGCTCAAGTATGTTTTCAATGATAGCCGCGGCACGGACCCGCATTTCGTCGCGCGGGAGGAAAACCAAGCCTTCGAAATCATTCAGCGCCCCGGCATCACCAAGGGCGATCTTCTTTAGCCATCCGAGTATACGGCCACGCATCTCTTTGGCTGCGTTGTTCGAGAAGGTCATCGCCAGTATATTTCGCAGGCGGTTATGCGGGACATGCGACGAAAGAAGAAACTGCACAAAACGCTGCGAGAGCGAAAATGTCTTGCCGGAACCGGCCGAGGCCTTCAGAACCGCGAAGTGCGGAAAGGTAAGATCACTGTCTTTTAATAATACCT
>DATJOY010000081.1:0-11009 GCA_035506695.1 Dissulfurispiraceae bacterium | reverse complement strand
TCGGAAATAGAAAAAGCACATCGCAAATAAGGGTCCGATTAATTGTATAAGGACGAATCTCTTCCGCCTGAAAGTAGCCCACTGCCCATCAAGTTCCTGTTATTCTCTTTTTCTCAGATGAACTGCGTTATTTTGGCGAGCTGAGAGATGAATACCCTTGATGGCCATCATATTGCTTTTACAAACTATATTTTTTTAATAAATTACATAATAGTAATCTCGAAAGTAAGATCATGTCCCGCCAATGGATGGTTGCCATCTATGGTGAAGGCTTCTTCGTTCTCGCCTATGATCTTAACAGATATGGGCTTACCGTCAGCCCTATATACAGTTACCGTTTTCCCCACTTCATAAAAAGATGGCGCCTTGGTCTTGGGCATCTGGAAGATACGCTCATCCTTCCTCTCCCCGTAACCCTGATCTACCGGAACCTTTATTACCTTTGATTCTCCGGGTGTCATACCGGCTACGCCGTCTTCGAGAGGTCCGAATACGGCCCCTTCCCCCACAACAAAATCCAACGGCCCGTTTGTCTCGGAAGATTCAAAAACCGACCCGTCCTCCAATTTTAGCTTATAAGACAATCTTACTTTGTCGCCCTTCTCTACAGCCTTCATAGATAAACCTCGCTTTTAATTGAATTAACTTAACTAACTATTCCGATGTTCCACGTGGAACATTTCGTTTTGCTGAATTGTCTGCCGCTTCTTCAATGAAGGCATCCTTGAGCAGCCTGCTCTGCCGCTCGAAAGCTTGTCGTGGGTTCTTGGAGTCCTTCATGAGCGCAATTTCCTGCGTAATGAGCCTTGCCAGGTTTAGCGTATGCGTATCGAGCTTCCCCGATTCCCGCTTATACAATGGATGATCTTTATTTATGTAGATCGTATTCTCTTCAGTAAAGACCTCCGGCCCTTCTTCGCCGAAGCCGTCCACACAGCACGATACGCCTGACTGGCCGAATTTAATCTTCTTTATCGCTGCGTTCGGTGTCAGTAGCTTGACCTTCGGTCGCTTTTTACGCTTCTTCTTTTCCTTTGGCGGCCCCTCGTCGCCAGCAACAAGCTTCTCTTTGGCGTGAGACTCGCTAACAGGCAGTCCAGCCCCTCCTACTCCTTTTGCATTATCATCAGCTCTAAAGTCCGCAGGCAATATCTCCAGGGGAAGACTCCATTCGCTGCCTGCCTTTTCCCATTCCTCTTTGTCGAATACCACACGTCCGACGAATCCCCCCCGTTTAGTCAGCACCCCGAAGCGTTCGCAGGCGGATAGACTTGCAAACTTGCCTATTCCGAACTGACCTATCCGGTCCCTGCCATGGACCGGTGATTTTGGGGAATAAAGCTTTTGCTGAGAGCCTATATTGAAATACTGGTGGAGCCCTTCCCTGTCCATCCCGGTCCCATTGTCCCGAATCTCGATTCCATCCTCGGAAACGGCTATTTCGACAAGCGTTGCATCCGCGTCATAAGCATTGTTCACTATTTCCCGGATAAATTCGATGCTCTCGGCATAAAGCCTTTCGCCTATGGTGATGATATGGCTTTTATCGACAGTAACGGTGATGAATTCCCTGGTGATATCAAGCGGGTCCATTTGACTATAATACCATCTATGCCTGATTCATATATAGTTTTGCCGCGCTAAAATCGAATGTTCCACGTGGAACAATATTTATCACGCGCCCCGGAGACTTCGACTCAAATCCCAGCTGACATTGGCCTCTTTCGCCCTGATTAAGCGTGCTATCGTCTCATTTACAGGCACGATAATGTTCTTTTCCGCAGCCAGCTCCACAATCGAGCCGTTGAGCGCATCTATTTCGAGCCGCTTGCCGGCCTTGAGGTCATGATACATTGACGGATAATGCCCCTTTGTCGGGGGAACGAGTTTCCTATAAAAATAATCGATATATTCTTCCGCATTTGCCCAGTGCAGCCTGATGGAATGCGCTGCAGCGACCCGAAATATCTCCCTGATAAGTGCATTCATGACCTCGATCGTTTCTTTGTTATCGGCAAGGCGGCCGTAGTTACATTCGAGCAATGCCCCGAGCGGGTTCAGAGCGCAGTTATAAAGTATCTTGTCCCATAATATTTCATTGACGTCTTCTGCATAAGCAGTCGGCACCCCGGCCTTATTGATTTCGGCTGCAATCCTTTTTATGACTTCCTCGGCAATGGCACCGTCGGGCTGGCCTATCCGGACGCTGTCGGCAATAACGGTGACTTCGGAATTGCCGGGCAAGACAGTTCTTGCACCGAAGATAATACGGGCGAGCAGGGCATGCTCCTTGCCTGCGATTCGAGCTACGGTTTCGTAATTGCCATAACCGTTTTGGGCCGAAACAACGATTGTTCTGTCGCCGACCAGAGGCGCTATCATATTTACGGCATTCTCCGTGTCGAAGGATTTGACTGTCAGGATGATCAGGTCGATCTCCCGACCTTGCAGCTCGCTGATATCGGCGTATATGGCATCCAGGACGGCTTCGTGGTTTCCCCAGATTCCTGAAATACTCACTTTCCGGTCTGCAAGGGCCGAGAGGTATTTTTCTTTGGTAAGCGCGAAGACCCTATGGCCATCTTTTTTTAAAAGAGTGGCAAATGTGGTGCCCAGGGCACCAAGTCCCGCAATAACGATGTTCATGTCCTGATAATCACCTCAACAGGGTATTGTTCCACGTGGAACATTTGACTGGAGCCAAAGATATGGCTAAGCTAATGCGGCCCGCACAGCTTTTACCAACAGTTCAATTTCGTCGGCCTTAACCGTGCGGACATCGAGTATCAGTGCATCGTCCTTAATTCTAGAAATGACAGGCGGATTGCCGAGCCTGAGCCGGTCTTCGAGGGCGTTCACTGATATTTGAGCCGGCACCACTGAAACTGCGTAGGTCTGAAACGGGACCTCGGCGAGCGCCCCTCCACCCGACTGGGAAACATCTTCAATGACCGAGATCACCGCCCGGTCGCTTCCAGTGGAGCTTACTCCCCTCGTAAGGGATTGGGCGATCCTCTTTGCCCGCTCCCTGATCTTGGCAGGCGTTTGAAGCAGCATCGATACGGTAGGGACTTTCTCCTTCACACTCTCTTCATCAAGATAGCACCTGAGAGTGGCCTCAAGGGCGGCAAGAGTCATTTTATCGACCCGGACTGCGCGCATCAGGGGGTATTTAGCTATTATATCAATGAGTTCTCGCTTTCCAACGATCACTCCTGCCTGCGGTCCCCCGAGCAACTTGTCTCCGCTGAAGGTGACAATATCGGCACCTGTCTTAACTATCTCCTGCACCGTGGGTTCAATGTGAATTCCGTAGGGCCTGAGATCTACAAGGCAGCCGCTGCCGAGGTCGAACATTACGGGCATATTGATTTTTTTTCCGAGGGAAACCATTTCTTCGATCGACAATGTTTCGGCAAACCCGATCATCCTGAAATTCGACTGGTGCACTTTAAGCATGAGCGCAGTTTTGTCGTTTACTGCATTCTCGTAATCATATCTGTGGGTCTTGTTCGTAGTGCCCACTTCTCTCAGTATAGCGCCGCTGCTCGCCATAACATCGGGGATCCTGAAAGATCCACCTATCTCTACCAATTCTCCCCTGGAAACAATGACTTCCCGCCCCTTCGCAAGCGCGGCCAGGCAAACAAAAACTGCGGCCGCGTTGTTGTTTACCACAATCCCGGCCTCTGCCCCGGTTATCTCTGTAAGCAGCCTCTGGACATGGGAATATCTCTTTCCTCTCTCGCCCTTATCAATATCATATTCGAGATTTGAATATCCACCGGCAACCCTTATGACATGGTCAAGAACGGGTTTGGAGAGGACCGACCTGCCGAGGTTCGTATGTATCACCACGCCGGTTGCATTAATGACAGATTTCAGGCTGAAGCCCGATAGCCTTTCAATCAGGCGTTCGATCTCGGGCATAATATCCTCCTGCGCTGTTTCCTCAACCCTGCCCGCGAGAATGGCTTCGCGCCGGCGCCGGATGATCTCACGGACCGCTTTCACCACATATACGCGCGGAAAATTCTTCTGCCATGAGGTCCCCTGTTCCGATTTTACGATCTCGTCGACAGAGGGTAAATTTGAGAGAAGCTTTTGCTTGTCCATGATGATCGCTCCTGATTTATTTTAAGTTGTTTCCAGCCTTATTGGGTGTATGCTATTTTACTCTTTTGTCAAAGTCTTTTCAAAGAACGCCGGTTTGTATTATTATTATACTTTGCGATAAACGTATACATATATTAAACATATTGCGGAGGTTACTTATATGAAGAGATATCTTTTGGCGCCGGGCCCGACGCCGGTACCTGCAGAGGTCCTACTCGCGATGGCAATGCCAATGATCCACCATCGGTCGCCGGACTTCCTGCCGATAATTGATTCAGCCAAAAAAGGGCTTCAGTGGCTCTTCCAGACAAAAAATGATGTCCTGATCATTTGCTCTACTGGCACAGGCGGGATGGTCGGCTCGGTTAACAACTTCTTTAGCCCAGGAGAAAAGGTTCTCGTCGTCAACGGCGGAAAATTCGGCGAGAGATGGACAAAGATTTGCCAGGCTTACGGACTGAAGGTCGAAGAGCTGGTTGTGGAATGGGGATATTCGATCAAGCCATCGGCAGTCGAGGCCGCGCTCAAAAAAGATCCGGATATTAAGGGAGTGTTTGTTCAGGCTACAGAAACTTCTACAGGCGTTTATCATGATATTGAAGGCCTCGCAAAGGTAATAAAAAATTATCCCGGTACGCTGTTCATCGTGGATGCAATCAGCGCGCTCGTTGCCCAGGACATAAAGACGGACGAGTGGGGCATAGACGTAATGATCGGCGGTTCCCAGAAGGGCCTGATGCTCCCTCCCGGGCTTGCATTTGTCAGCGTGAGCGAAAAGGCGTGGAAGAAAAATGAGGCTTCAAAGATGCCGCACTTTTATTTCAACTTTAAAAAAGAGAGGGAAAACCTGGCGAAGAACCAGACCAACTTTACATCTGCCGTGACCCTGATCATAGGTCTGAATGAAGCTATCAAGATGCTTCAGGCCGAGGGGCTCGAAAATATTTTCGCGCGCCATGCAAGGCTGGCCCATGCCACAAGAGAAGCGGTCAAGGCCATCGGATGCGGTATCTATTCAAAAGAATCTCCCAGCAACTCGGTGACCGCAATCGAAGCGCCGCAGGGTGTAGACGGACAGATGATCTATAAGAACCTCCGCGAGAAATACGGCATTACCGGTGCGGGAGGACAGGACAAGGCAAAAGGCAAGATATTCAGGCTTGCGCACCTCGGCTACGCCGACACCTTCGATGTCATCACCGGAATCGCGGCCATCGAGATGGTGCTGAAAGACCTCGGATATCCGGTCAAGCTCGGCACCGGCGTTGCGGTAGCCCAAGAATTGCTGATGAAATAATCGCCGCAAATGAAATAAACTATCCGCAGCCGCAACCTTCAACAGGGCATGCCTCTTTGTTTACATACTTGCGGCCAACTTACGGATTAAGGAGAAATTGCATATGAAAGTCCTCATTAGCGATAGCATATCGACGAAGTGCATCGACATACTGAAAGCTGCTCGCCTCGACGTTGATGTAAAGACAGGGCTGAAGCCCGACGAACTCAAGGCGATCATCGGCGAATATCACGGCCTTGTGATCAGGAGCGCCACAAAGGTCACTGCTGAAATCATTGATGCCGCGCGGAACCTGAAGGTTATCGGCAGGGCCGGCTCAGGCTTAGACAATGTGGACAAGGCGGCCGCTTCAAAAAAAGGTATCGTAGTCATGAATACCCCCGGTGGTAACACCGTAACTACGGCGGAACATACAATTGCCATGATGTTTTCGATAGCGCGCAAAACGCCCCAAGCCTGTGCCTCCATGGCGGCCGGGAAATGGGAGAAGAAGAAATTCATGGGTGTCGAGCTATATAACAAAACCCTTGGTGTAATAGGCTTGGGCGCCATCGGAGGCGAGGTTGCCCGCAGGGCCCTGTGCATGGGGATGAATGTAATAGCCTATGATCCGTTCCTCAGCGCTGAAAAAGCAACCAAGATGGGCATAGAAAAAGGCGAGATCGCTCAGATCATGAAAAAGGCCGACTTCATCACCGTCCACACTCCCCTTACAGCTGAGACGAGAAATCTGATCAATGCCAAAAGCATTCGTACGATGAAGGACGGGGTTTTTATCATCAACTGCGCAAGGGGTGGCATCGTCAATGAGAAGGACCTTCTTGATGCGCTCAACAGTGGCAAAGTTGCAGGCGCGGCCCTCGATGTGCTCGAAAAAGAACCGCCGGAAAATAACCCTCTCGTAGGACATGAAAAGGTGGTCTGCACGCCCCACCTCGGCGCCTCCACGGAAGAGGCACAACTGAATGTAGCGGTGGCTGTTGCGGAACAGATAAGGGATTATCTGGTTTTCAACACCATCAGGAACGCCGTGAACTTCCCTTCAATACCTGCCGACCAGGCTGCAGTGTTGAAGCCATATATAACGCTTGCTGAAAAGATCGGCTCCTTCGCCTCTCAGATCTTTGACGGTGGGATGACAGGAGTCAATATCGAGTATTGCGGTGACGCCTCCGGACTCAATACTTCATCGGTCACTATCGCCACGATAAAAGGGCTCCTGTCCCCCATGCTTCAGGAAACGGTTAATTTCGTTAATGCCCCATTTATTGCAAAGGAACGCGGCATAGAGGTCAAGGAGACGAAGAGCGCGGATTCCGGCGACTACCAGAGCCTGTTGGTCCTCACCGTCAAGGCGCCGAAAAAAGAGCTCGTTGTTGCAGGGACCCTTTTCAGCAAAAAAGACCCCTGGATAGTGAAGATCAACAACTTCGATGTCGAGGTCGTACCCGAAGGCCATATGCTCCTAATGCACAATAATGACAAGCCGGGAGTTATCGGGAATATCGGGACCGTAATGGGCAAGAACGCGATAAATATCGCCCGGATGCACTTCGGCAGAGAGCTTGCCGGCGGCATGGCGATATCGGTTGTGAACATAGATTCGCCGGTTAACAGCAAGGTGCTCGGCGAGATACGCAAACTTCCCAACATTCTTGATGTCAAAGTAATCAATATGTAATAAGCGCAGTCCCGGAAAATTCCGCTCTTTCCGGTGGTGCGCATTTGAACGGAATAATAAATTGCGAGGTACGGAATGGCTACAGTAGTGATTGTCGGGGCCCAGTGGGGCGATGAAGGAAAGGGTAAAATTGTCGATGTCCTGACCCAAAAGGCAGACCTCGTTGCCCGCTACCAGGGCGGCAACAACGCCGGTCATACGGTGGTTATCGGCGATGAAAAATATGTGCTGCACCTCATACCTTCCGGCATTCTCCACAAAGGTACGAAGTGTGTCATTGGAAACGGGGTCGTCATCGACCCCTCCGCCCTCCTCGGAGAGATGGACAAGCTCCGCTCCAGAGATATAGATGTAGACAATAACCTCTGCATTTCCCAAAACGCACATATAATCATGCCTTATCATACGGCCATAGAGCGGGAACTCGAGAAGACCAAGAAGATCGGCACAACCGGCAGGGGTATTGGTCCATCCTACACCGACAAGATAGCCAGATGCGGCATAAGGGCAATAGATCTTTTGAGGCCCGATATTTTCAGGGAAAAACTGAAGGCGAACCTTGTTGTGTTTAACTATCTGCTCGAAAATCTTTACAAGGCCGAGCCGCTCGATGAAGGTCGCATCTTTGATGAATATATGGACTATGCCCGAAAATTTGAAAAATTCGTTACCGATGCGTCCCTGCTTATCAACCGGGCAATAGATGAAGGCAAGAATGTGCTGATGGAAGGTGCTCAGGGCACCCTACTCGACATAGATCACGGCACATATCCGTTTGTGACCTCCTCCAACACAATAGCGGGCGGCGCATGTACCGGCGTGGGCATAGGCCCGACAAAAATAGACAGAATACTCGGAATTGTAAAGGCGTATACAACCAGGGTGGGTGAAGGACCGTTCCCGACTGAACTGGACAACGAGCTTGGCGAGGCGATCAGGCAGAAGGGCGGAGAGTACGGCGCAACTACAGGCAGGCCCCGGCGGTGCGGCTGGCTCGACATGGTCGCCCTGCGCTATTCGGTTGCAATAAACGGCCTCACCGGGATCGGCTTGACAAAGCTGGATATCCTCGATGGTATGGAAAAGATTAAATTCTGCGTCGGTTATAAGCACAAAGAGGCTGTCCTCGATACCTTTACAACAGACCTCGATGTGCTCAACAACTGCACACCAGTTTACGAAGAGATGCCGGGCTGGCAACAAAGCACCATAGGGATCAAAGAGGTCAGGCGCCTGCCGGCCAATGCCAGGGCGTATATAAAGAAAATCGAGGAATTGCTGAAGACGCCCATACAGATTATATCAACGGGCCAGAAAAGAGACGAGATCATCGTACGAAAAGAACAGTTTTAGAAATTATAGCAGTCTTGTTTGACTCTGGCGAGAGGTATCTGCCTCTCGCGTGCTGAATTAGCCTTCGTTACTGTAAAGAGGGCTGATGATAAAACAAAGATTCTGTTTAAAGGTAAAAATTGTTTTGTCTTGCCGGGTGGCCCTGAAAACCCAGACAGCACACTTTGATTCAGCCACCTCTGGCCATAACTTTTACCAGATCGTTGCTCGGCGGTGATCATGTTAAGCCACTTTCTGAATCTGCTCTTTCCCTCTCATTGCCCCATCTGCAAAAACCCTTCGACCGCTCACGGCCACAACCCGATCTGCAATGATTGCTGGGCGGCAATAAGACCATATGACGGCCCAAGATGCTCAATCTGCGGACTGCCGACAACGTCTGAATATACAGGCATCTGCGGCGAATGTCTCTCTGCTACACCACCGTTTTCTAAGGTCATGTACTTCGGCATTTACGAAGGCACTCTGAGGGAATCAATACACCTTCTAAAGTTCGGAGGCATTAAGCGCCTCGCAAAGCCCTTGAGCGAACTCCTCATGACCCTTCCGGCAAGTCGGTGCGACGCCATTGTTCCGGTCCCGTTGCACAAGAAAAAGCTCAGGGAACGTGAATTCAACCAGACCGCCCTCCTCGGCAGACATCTATCGAAGATAATGAAAACGCCGCTTCTCCTGCATTCGCTCCAAAAGGTCCGAGAAACAAAACTGCAGACGGAGGTGAGCGGGAAGGAAAGACATGTCAATCTCAGAAAGGCTTACGCCGCCTCGCGTGATATCAGCGGAAAGAACATTCTGCTGGTAGACGATGTCGTAACTACCGGTGCAACAATAGAGGAATGTGCTTCTACCCTGAAGCGTGCAGGCGCAAAGAATGTTGAAGTGATCGCACTGGCCAGATCCATGCCGCGAACTTGATTCAACCTGCCGGTGATGGATACTTTTCATTAAAAGAGCCTGAGTTACCCGGTTCGCAGCGTTCTCGGCAAGGCCTGAACGCAGTGCCGATAATAAACGTTAGCTTAACTTGCAACAGGACTAATCTCTTTTGATGAAAAGTACCCCTCACCAGGCTGGCATGTAAAACTTGAAAACATCATCTGCTTACTGGTATTATTGAAATCTATCCGAAAATGCCGAAGTGGTGGAACTGGTAGACACGCACGTTTGAGGGGCGTGTGGGGAAACCTATGCGGGTTCGAGTCCCGCCTTCGGCACCATTATCTTTTTCTTACCTGGTTATCAGTGCTCTATTAAGTTGTCTTTATGTGGGAGAAGATACCAATCCCATTCCCTGAGGCCCTCTTTAGCCTCATTAAGCCTCTCTCTTACTGCCTGCGGTCTTTTCTGAGTGCATTCACATGCAAGAGAAGGCCACGAAGACGCCGCTGGTTCCGCCCAACGTCTGTTTGGGAGCGACGATGGTGAGGATCGATCCGGCGGAAATTTTGCTCGCGGCGGTCCCCGAGCAGACCTGTAGCACGCCCCCCGAAGACGAGCCCACCGCGCAGGAGACGATATCCGATCCCTTGCTCCAGGTGATTCCTCCGGATGTGGGTGTGACATAACTCAACGTGAATGTGCCCCCTGAAGATCCCAAGGAATAGATGGTCATGCTGGGTCTGCAGTCGCTTGGAACGAGAGCAGTGTTGTACGGACCTATCGTTGAGCTTGAAGTGGTCGAGACCGGGCTAAGATAGAAAGCGCCGGACGTGTCGAAAGTATGTGGCAAGATTGTCAGAGGGATGCCTCGAGCAGTATTTCCGCTTCCGGTGACAACTCCTGACCAGTAGCTGTCCCCCAGCGATGTCCCTGGCTGCGCAACTGAGCCGCCGCTTGCCACGGCCACGTATAGCTGCCCGTTGCTCGTTACGAGGTCCCCCGTTGCATAACTCCCCGTGCCGCTCCACGCGGCCGCGTTACCAGAGCCGGTATCACCCTTGTCTCCTTTTGCTCCAGGCGCGCCATTGCACACATAGTTATCTCCGCTCGCTGAGGTGTATTTCACGCCACCGTAAGTGCAGTTCGCCCCCGGCGACTCCGAGGCGCCGATAACCGAGACCCCATTCGCTCCCGCAGCGCCCGGCGCGCCATTGCACACGTAGTTATCTCCGCTCGCCGAGGTGTATTTCACGCCACCGTAAGTGCAGTTCGCCCCCGGTGATTCCGAAGAGCCGATCACCGAGATTCCATTCGTTCCCGCCGGTCCAGTCTTAGTCGCTGTGCTCTGCGATGTACCGTCTGGGAACAATATGTAACCGTCCTCGTTGATACTCAGTATGCCCTCCACCATTACTTCGGAGGTTACGCCGAATACAGATAATGGCACGACCATCGCGACACAAAAAAATGAAATAATTATCAATCGCCGAAACATTTTCTTGCCCTCCGTTGATCTTAGGTGATATTTAAGTGTCTTCATTATCATTAACACAAATCATACTCCGACTATTTATTCATAAGGCTGTTGCAATCAAGTTTATCATGCGGATCGCTCTGGAAAGGAATGACTGACCGCGAATCATTCCTTCTGACATTCCGCCATCCGCGGTTCTTGTTCAGCCA
>DATJOY010000080.1:0-4868 GCA_035506695.1 Dissulfurispiraceae bacterium | reverse complement strand
TTACGGGACATGACCGAGAGCACCTCATCAATTATGGACTTTGAGATCACGAGGGTATCTCTTTCGATAATCTTCACTACCGCTTTTTCCGCCAGACTCCCCGGAAAAACGCGTGCCGAAATGAAGATATTTGTGTCGAAGACTACCCTCATTCTGCCAGATACTTCTCAAGGTCTTTTTCCGTAAGTATTCCCTTTTCCTTTGCCTTTCTGCTCCAATATCCCTGACTTCTAAAAAACTCCTTTTTAAGCCGCTCTTTGCGCGCAGCCCGCAATGCATCCTGAATGACCGCGCTCAATGTTTTCCCCTCTTCATCCGCTATTTCTTCGGCTTCCCGAGCAAGATCCGGCGGCAAAGAAATCGTCTTCTTAACTGCAACTCCCATGAATTCACCTCCCATGCGGTATGAATTAATACTACCATATTTTAATTATATTTTGCAGGTGCCTGTTTTATTGCCTTTGTAGGGGGGCAATTCATTGCGCCCATGTTTCGTCCAATCAGGGCGTGATAAATCACGCCCCTACGATAAATTCGTGTTTCCTTTTCACACCCTGTTGCATATTAACCACATGGATGGCATATTTATCCATGGATTAACCCATATACATTAGCCATTCTTATACTGGCATATTAATTGCTCAACAAGAGCCGGGGAAATTGTCCCACATTTGTCTTGACAAATAATTGCCTGCATGGTATAAATTACGGAGCCTTTGAAAAGTCCCCTTTGGGGAGCTTCATCCTAAGCAGCGAAAAAGGGGGTGATAGAAGGAAGGATCAAATCGGCAGTTGCAGTACGCGTTACAATGTTTTGTACCTCCGCCCTTGGCGGAGTAAACTGAACTAACCATTGGAGGGTTAGGAAGTGAAAAAATACTTAGTAGTAGCACTCGCAGCACTGTTTGTGCTGGGCTTTGCGGCAAGCTCTTTTGCCATCCACGCAGAGATCCCGGCAGAGACACAGGCAGCAGTAGCAGCAGGCGGCACACAGATCACCATCGGTGGTGATATCAGGATCAGAGGCAGGATAGTCAATAACGTCTCCGATTTCAACAGCGGCGGCAAGTCCGTCGGTGACAACAGCTTCTGGGATGAGAGAGTCAGACTCCAGGTAGAAGCAAAGGTGACCCCGAACACCACTGGCTTGATCCAGTTGGAAAGCGGCGACAGCAACCATGATACTTACACATGGGGCAAGGGCGCAGGTAGCAATACCGGTATGGGCGCAACAGGTATCATAACCGCCGGCGACTACAAGCCCAGCACAGTTAACATCCTTCAGGCATGGATACTTCATCAGGGCACCGGCCTTCTCGGCGTTCCCGCACTCGTGAAGATCGGTCATATGCCGATCCAGATCGATAGCCTGTTCTACAGCCACACAAAGTATGGTGATGATGCCCTGTTGCTCGGCGTAGACCCGATCAAGGGAATGCACATAATCGCCGGCACAGTAAAGCTTGGTGAAAGCAGTACAACATTTACCCAAGCTAACCTTATCAATGGCACCAACTTAACCAACACAAACACGTCAAGGGATGTCAACGGCTACACATTGATCGCTTCTTATGCGTTCGACAAGGACAGTGCGGTCGGCTTTGACATCACATATGCTGACGGCCAGAATATGCAAGCTTTATACTATCCGATTTTCGCTACCCCTGGTTATACTAACAATGGTCCGACTCTGCCGGGCGATCTTCACCTGTGGAACTTTGCCGTCAACGGCAAGACCAGGATCGCAGGTCTCGGCATCAAGGCTGAGCTTGATTTCCAGAGCGGTAGTGCTACGGATCTCCCTACCAGTATGCTCGGCGATCTGAAATTCCGCGGCATGGCAGCCAAACTGGACCTCGACTACAAGATCAATCCTGTAACCCTAATGTTCAGCGCAGCTTATGGTAGCGGTGACGACTTTAATAAATTAACCACCGGCGTTGGTGGATCTTATCCAACTGGCGACCACAAGATCCGCAACTTCATAACAACTTTGGAAAACATTCAGCACTACACACTCGTGTATGAATACTTCACCCAGAACGCAGCCGGCAACATCAGCGGCGGTCTCCAGAACACCTGGTTCCTCAACCTCGGCGCAAAGGCCGACCTCATGAAGAACCTCGACGGTATGATCAACATCTACTATCTGCAGGCCGTTGAGACTACTGCCGCATGTGTAAATGCCCAGAGGGCAGGGGTACCCAATCCGTTCTGCAGCAAAGACATCGGTACTGAAGTTGACGTGAACCTCAACTACCAGATCGACAAGAACCTGAAGTACTATGTTGAAGGCGGCTACCTCTTCGCAGGAAACTTCTGGAAGAACTTGACCCCGTCAGCTGTCAATGCTGGTGGAATCAGTGGAAAGAGTCCGGATGATGCATGGGTGCTCAGGCACGGCATCCAGCTGAGCTTCTAAATTAACAAATGCGTAACGCGTAAGCGTAACGCGATGATGTGAAAAACGGCTGTCCGAAAGGGCAGCCGTTTTTTTTGTGTGTAGGGGCAACCCCCTGTGGTTGCCCGCTGTTGTGTGTGGTTGCCCGTTGTTGTGGTTGCGCATTCCCAATCGGGCAGGCATGGGGGCCTGCCCCTACAATGTTTGCAATACTCTTCAACATCCCATAAAATACATCAATATTCCATACAACCCTGAATTACACCACCGCCGTTCGATTCGTCTGAAGGATTATGATTATTAACGGGCTGGCGCGTATTTCGTAACGATATGTACGAAGGACAAGGAATGTTTGTTCGGGAGATACGGTATGGGGAAATGAAATTAAATGAGGTTGGGCAAATGGTCCAAAACATTTGGAATGAATTGCCGGCAGCATACCCAGGTGTAAAAATCGATGAATTCATAGTAATGCCGGACCATACACATGGTATTGTCATATTAAATGTAGGGGCAGGCCCCTGTGCCTGCCCTGATGTCTCCTGATAGGCAAGAAGGGCAACCACAGGGGGTTGCCCCTACAAATTCATTATCATCTAATAATTCATTATCTCGAGATAATCCCTGAGGTCCTGTTCTTCCTCGCCCTTGGCGGTATACAACCGTTCCTTGATGTCGGCTGTCTTTCTGTCCCTGTTGCCCTGATACGCGGGATCGACCTGGATGGCCTTATCCATTACCTCAGCCGCGTCTCCGAATTTCTCCTGTTTGTTATACGCAAGGGCCATCCCGTAATAAGGCAGCACAAATGCCCTGTCCCGTCGTATGGAATCTTTATAGGCATCGACAGACTTATCATACTCGCCAAGGCGGTAATAGCACATGCCCATGCTGTAAAAGGCCTTTTCAGGGGTCCGGTACAGGGGATTGGCCAATGCCTTCTGAAACGCGTCAATCGCCTCCTTCCACTGCCTCAGTTGCATATAAGTAACGCCCAGATTGTTATACGAGTCCGCGAATTTTGGGTCTAACTGGACCGCCTTAAGAAAAGACTTTCTGGCGTTTTCGTAATCTTCAAGCTGCAGGTAGACAATCCCCAGATTGTAAACGATGTCCTTGTTGTTCGGGTCGATCTGAATGGCCTTTTGAAATTCCACATAAGCAAGCTGCACCTTGCCCTCATTAAGATAGGCCATGCCTATTTTATTGCGGTATTCGGCTTCCCGGGGTTGAGAGATCTCGGACGGCGGGACGCACCCCGAGATGGTCAGCACTACTACTATTAGTATTGCATATACGGCGATCGTGATGGTCTTCATTCTTATACCCGCCTTAGTCTCTTTAATAGTCAGTTTAAAGCATTTCAGGTATATTGTCCATACGTGTATGGCAGACCCCAGTTCCCGCACTGTTTCCGATCGCAAAAAAACGACGGCGGGCAATCACGGAGGGTTGCCCCTACGAAAAATATTCCCCTGTAGGGGCGTATTGCAATACGCCCCTACATTTTTACTATCATCTCCCTCAACATCTCTTCTACCGCGTTTGCAGAAGCCTCCGGCATCATATTCTTTGTCACAAGTTCAAAACCGTTCTGCATTAACCCAACAGACTTACCTTTCCCCGCATTTTTCTGCATCTCCAAAAGCAACTTGAGCATTCTTTCGGAAAAGCCTTCAGGCACCTGATATTCGCGGCCGCTTTCATCCCTTCCGACGGTGAAACGGTAGCGGTCATCGACATTGACGACCTTGCCGATAAACAGCCGCCTCGCTAAAATCTTTACCCTTATCACGTGTATCAGGCCCGTCACCTCTTCAGGCATTTTGCCGAAGCGGTCGGTCATCTCCGCCCCGAAATCCGCAAGCTCTTCAACAGTCTTTATAGCTGTAAGACGCTTGTACATGCTCAGTCTGAGGGCCATGTCGGGTATATAGTCCTCGGGAATAAATGCGGCGATGCGGAGCCTTATCTGCGGCTCTATCTCTTCAGCAACCTGCTCACCCTTCAGTTCGGCCACGGCCCTTTCAAGCATCTCCATGTACATATCAAAACCGACTTTGTATATATGCCCGGACTGCTCTCCGCCAAGCAGGTTGCCCGCGCCCCGTATTTCAAGGTCCTTGATGGCAAGCCTGAAACCGGCTCCGAGATAGCTCATCTCCTGGATCGCCCGGAGCCTTTTCTTTGCATCGTCAGTAAGGAGGTCCTCTCCGGGTATCAGAAAATATGAATATGCCTGAACATTCCCCCTGCCGACCCTGCCGCGCAATTGATAAAGGTCCGAGAGTCCGAAGGTGTCGGCCCTGTCGATAATAATCGTATTGGCTGTCGGAACGTCGAGTCCGGATCCGATTATGGCGGTGGACACCAGCACGTCGATCTGCCTGTTGAGAAAAGCCAGCATGATCTTTTCCAGCTGTCGTTCAGCCATCTGACCATGTCCAAACTCAATACGCGCTGCGGG
>DATJOY010000079.1:0-8276 GCA_035506695.1 Dissulfurispiraceae bacterium | reverse complement strand
TTGCGAGAAGTACTTTCAAAGAAGCAATTGAGTGACAAAAGGATAAAAGAGCTTGAGTCGTTTCTTTCAGACATCGCCTTCCATTCTTCGAGGACGGAAAGGCTGGCTAATGAGGCTGAAACGTCTGTTCTCAATGCTATGCGGGCCTGGTTCATGAAAGAAAAAGTCGGGGATTCATTTGACGGCAAGGTGGTATCGGTTACGCCATACGGGCTCAAGGTCAGACTAAAGGATTTTTACGTTGAAGGATTTCTCCATGTTTCATACATGACCGACGATTTCTATGAATATGATGAGAAGCATATGAGCCTGTCAGGCCTCAATCGCAAAAGGCGTTTCAGCATAGGAAAAGAGCTGACTGTGCGCGTCGAAAGGGTTGACATGACGGAGCGCGAAGTTGTGTTCGGGATATGAGATTGCAAATTATGAATATTGCGGTTTTCTTTATAAAGCAAATGCCGGCAATATCTGTTTATCTGCTGTAGGCACGTCCAGCTCGGTCTGTAGTATAATTCTAAGATTGAAATTCTGACGGAAGGTCAAGGTAATGTCTGAGCTTACACCTTTGATGAAGCAATATTTCGGCGTCAAGGAGCAGTATCCAGACGCAATAGTTTTTTTCAGGCTTGGCGATTTTTACGAGATGTTCGGCGAGGATGCAAAGGTAGCTTCCGGGGTCCTCCAGATCGCTCTTACTAGCAGGGACAAAAACAAAGATGACCAAATACCCATGTGCGGGATTCCCTATTTTTCCGCCGATTCCTATATTGCAAAACTCATAAAAGCGGGCCACAAAGTTGCGATCTGCGAACAGATGGAAGACCCTAAACTCGCCAAAGGGATAGTCCAGAGAGACGTCGTCAGGGTGATCACGCCCGGCACTCATCAGCCTGATCTGCCCAAAGAGAACGCGTATATTATGAGCATATTCCCCTACCAGGACATTAGCGGTATTGCGGTCGCCGATATTTCGACGGGAGAGTTCATAGTTTATGAAACGGACAAGCCGGTGGAGGATGAAATCAGCCGTTATGAGCCGAGGGAGGTCCTCTGTCCCGCGAGCATGAAAGAAAACCTCTACTACAAAGAGGCCCTTATGGGGCACTACGTGACATTTTATGAGGACACGTATTTTGACTATACAGATTCCTACAGGACCCTGCTGGGTCAATTCAGGGTTGCTTCACTCGATGGCTACGGATGCGAAGGTGCGCAGGCCGGTATTTCAGCGGCAGGCGGACTAGTAAGTTATCTTCATGATACGCAGAAAGTTCTAACCTTTAAAAAAATTACGGTCCCAAGCTCCACTTCATATATGTTCCTTGATGGGACGACAAAACGCAATCTTGAACTTCTGCACAATATAAAAGACGGCTCCGACGAAGGCTCGCTTCTTTGGGTCCTTGATGAAACGCTTACTCCTATGGGAGGCCGGTTTATCAGGAATGCGATTTCAAATCCTTTGATCAAACCGGCTGAAATCATAGAAAGGCAAAAGGCAATAGAGGCCATCATCGAGGACTTCGAACTTTTTGAGGAACTGAGATATGTACTCAGAAAAGTCCAGGATGTCGAGCGTCTTGCATCCCGGATAGCCTCAAAATCGGCAGGGCCGCGTGATCTTGTTGCCCTGAAAAATTCAATCGAACTTGTTCCCGTCATTAAAAAGTCACTTGAAAAATCTCACATGGAGAGCATCAATATCATAGGGAAGAAGATGACTGAATTCCCGGAGCTGCTGCAGGCAGTGTCATCCGGCATTGTAGACACGCCGCCAGTCAATGCAAAAGAGGGCGGATTTATCCGGAAGGGTTTCAATAAGGAAGTGGACGAATTGCGTGACATTTCCGCCCACGGCAAGGATTACATAGCCGGACTCGAAACCGAGGAACGCCAAAAGACGGGCATTTCCTCTCTTAAAATAGGGTTCAACAAGGTGTTTGGTTATTACATAGAAATCACCAAGTCAAACCTGCATCTTGTTCCGCCCGACTATACGCGCAAGCAGACCCTTGCCAACTGCGAGCGCTTTATAACCTTCGATCTGAAAGAATATGAAACGAAGGTGCTCGGCGCCGAAGACAAACTGAAGGAGCTCGAATACAACCTTTTCCAGGAGATGATAGAGAAGCTTCAGCGATACTCCGAAAAGCTCCTCGATACGTCTGCCCTGATCGCATTGATAGATTTCTTTACGGCACTCGCATCGGTGGCCAAGAAATACGATTATGTGCGACCGACTGTCTCTGATGGCGATATAATCGAAATCACCGATGGCCGCCATCCGGTTATCGAAAGGCTTATCAGCGTCAAAGGGCTCTCGTTGATGGACGAAAAGTTTATTCCCAACAATGCCTTTCTCGATGCATCCGAAAACAGGCTGCTCGTTATCACGGGCCCCAACATGGCCGGGAAATCAACCTATATGCGGCAGATTTCGCTCATAATACTAATGGCCCAGATCGGTTCGTATGTCCCGGCGTCCAAGGCAAAGATCGGTGTTGTGGACCGGATATTTACGCGCATCGGCGCCTCTGATTTTATCGCGAAGGGACAGAGCACCTTCATGGTGGAGATGATAGAGACCGCCAACATTCTGAACAATGCAACCTCCAGGAGTCTCATTCTGCTCGACGAGGTTGGGCGGGGAACAAGCACCTTCGACGGCATCAGTATTGCCTGGGCGGTGGCCGAATATATAGCGGAAAAAGTCAGGGCCAGGACCCTTTTTGCAACACATTATCATGAACTGACCGACCTTTCCCTGAACATGGATGGTATCCGGAATTACAACGTCGTTGTCAAGGAATGGGGAGAAGAGGTTATATTCCTGAGGAAGATCGAGAAAGGGCCGGCAGACAAGAGTTACGGTATACAGGTTGCCCGTCTTGCAGGATTGCCGGAGGAGGTCATAGAAAAATCAAAGATAGTCCTCGAAAAACTTGAAAAGAAAGAGGCGAATTCCCTGATACCGAGGCTTGCACAGATGGACCTTTTCTCGGCAGGAGACCCGGTGACTGTCGAACTCATGAATCTCGACATCAGCGCAATGAAACCGCAGGATGCACTCAGGAAGCTGAAGGAATTGAAGAAAAAGGTCGAAAAAAAGTTATGATAGTAGTTGGGCTAACGGGAAATTTTGGATCCGGTAAAACAACAGTAGCAAGATTGTTCAGCGAACTCGGGGCCAGGACTGTGGATACCGATGAGATTGTCCGGCATTTGCTTCGGGAGAGTGAGGTAGTTGAAGAGCTGAAAGAAGCCTTTGGGGAAGATATCATGTCCGGCGGATCACTGGACAAGAAGCGGCTGGCAGACTGGGTTTTCAGCGATCCTCATGCGCGCGTTACGCTGGAAGACATTATTCACCCGAGGGTTTTCCGTGAGGTACAGGATGAATTGTCTCATATGCCTTGCGAAGGTGATTGTATCGTAATTGTGGAAGCGACGGTAATATTTGAGCGGGGGCATCAGGGCAAGTTCGACAGAATTATTACTGTGCAGACTTCTGAAGAAACAGCCCTCGAACGCCTGAAAGAAAAAGGCATATCGAAGGAAGAGGCCATGAAGAGGCTCGGCAACCAGCTGCCCGTGGAAATCAAGATGAGGAGTTCTGATTTTGTCATCGACAACAATAACGGTATTGACAGCACTGCGGAGCAGGTAAGAAACGTGTATCAGGAATTGCTGTCGGCAGAAAAGAAGCGTGGGAATAACTGAAGTATGAAATTATGTAAAAGAATACCGAAACATTTTGAGCCTCCGTCTCTAGTCATTACAATAGGAAACTTCGACGGTGTGCATATAGGACATCAAAAGATATTCAGGGCGGTTGTTGAAAAGGCAAAATTGCTCAGGGGGACCCCGTCTGCAATGACCTTCGAACCACACCCTGTGCGAGTATTGTCCCCTGAGCGCGACCTCAGACTTATAACTTCCCCTGAGGAAAAGGCCCGGCTCATCTTTGATACGGGCATAAAGTCTTTGATTTGCGTCGATTTCAACAGGGCCTTTGCCCATACCGACGCAGAAGTCTTTATCAGGGATATTCTTGTCGGACAGCTAAAGGCAAAATGGATCATTGTCGGGCATAACTATACTTTTGGACGCGCCAAAAAAGGGAACGCCGCACTTCTGAGACGCAGGGGGAAAAAGTACGGGTTCGGTGTCAGCGTCGTTCGATATGCCAAGGTCGGTGGTGATATAGTGAGCAGCAGCAGAGTGAGACATGCGGTCATGAACGGAAAAGTCGGCGAAGTTGCCCGAATGCTCGGCAGGGCTTATCATATCGAAGGCATTGTTATAAAAGGGGCTGGACGTGGAACTGCCCTGCTCAATACTCCCACCGCGAACATTGCAACCGACAGTGAACTCATTCCAAAGGAAGGGGTCTATGCTGTAAAGGTTTCTATCGGTAAAAGAGTTTTTGACGGGGTGGCCAACATTGGCAGGAACCCTACATTCAACGAAGGCAGGATGAGCTACGAGGTCCATATCCTGGATTTCCGGGGGGACTTGCTCGGCAGCAGGCTCAGGGTCCATTTCCTGAAGCGAATAAGGGAAGAAAAGAAATTCAGCTGTGTCTCCGATCTTTTTGACCATATTAAAATGGACATCGAAAAGGCCCGGCAAATTTTTGAAACTGATGAAACGTCATTGACCTTATAGGTAGTATCTGCACTCTGTTTTTTCAGTATCCTATATTTTCAGCGGATCAACATCGACCACAACCTTGATCCTCTTATCGCATTCCAGGCCGGATAAAAGCGTTTTGGCCATTTCATGAAGCTTCCGGCTGTCCCTTGACTTCAAAAGAATATGATGGCACTGTCCATATGCCTTTGAGGCGGAGGGCACCTCGACCGGCCCAAAGATGGACACGGCATCGTCCCTGACCGATCGGACTACTCTCCACAAGTGTGTTAAATCGGTCCCGCCGGCCTTACCAAATACCGAAAAGAGGACAAGCCGCGAATATGGTGGGTAATCGAGGTCTTTTCTCTGGGAAAGCTCCAGGTCCGCGAAGGTCTCGAAATCGTAATGCTTCATGCATTTAAGCACCTTGCTGCCGGGCGATTTTGTCTGGATCAGCAGCGAACCCTCTCTTTTCACCATTTGAGATACTTCGATGATCTCCTGAAACGCGTGCTCATAGGCCCTGAAGTCGGGCTGCGCAAGGAGTAAATCGATATTCATGAGGACCGCTGCTGAAAACTTGTTTTCCACGCCGACCTTTCTTTTGGCGAGAGAGGTGCCGATTACAAAAGGAGCAAAGTCGGACAGTCCCGGATTATTGGAATTGAATTCCTTTGCCGGCGGAGAAGATATCCTGGCTTTTTGGACCAGCAGGGCAGGGGTTTTCAATGCTTCCCTGACATCTTCCATGACCCGCTCGGTGCCGGCAGAAAAAGGCCTGATTCGCTGACTTCCGCACTCTCCGCAGCTTTCAGATGAACGGCGTTCATGTCCGCAATGATGGCATTTGAGCATACCGATGCTTTTATAAAAAATCATCGGGATCGAGCAATTGCCGCATGATTCGATATGTCCGCAATCTTCGCACCGAATGAGCGAATAACCTTTTCGCCCGACAAGAAAGAGGACGCGCTCCTTTTTCTGCAGAAGGTTGCCGGCCTCGTTGATAACTTCAGACGACAGAGACAACTCGCTCTGTTTCTTTGTCCTGAAAGTCACAATCTTTATACGCGGACGCTTTTCCGATGACTGCAAGGAAATCTTAGCGAGTTGCACATATTTCCCCTTGCGAATATTAAAGTCCGTCTCGATGGAAGGGCATATTGAGGAGAGGAGCACGCAGGATTTATCGATGAATGCTCTCATTACAGCTAGGTCACGGGCATTATAACGCAGTCCTTCTTCGCCCTTGTACGAGCGGTTCTGTTCTTCGATTACGACAATAAAAGATGCGTGCGGCAAAGGAGCCAGCATTGCAGAGCGGGTGCCGAGAATGACGTCTGAGTTCCCGGATATTATTTTTTTAATTGATTCAGCACGTTCATTTTTGCCGAGTTTGCTGTGAAGCACAACCAGCCGTTGTCCAAAAATCTGCTCAAGAAATGTTGCGGCCTTTTTAATAAACCCTGTCTCCGGCACCAGGACTACTATCCCCCGCAAATCTGCTGGTAACTGTCTGAGCATTTCAAAAAGTGTTGCATACTCTGATTCTAAATCCTGTGCATGATATACCAATGCGGAGTAACTGCATGCCTTCACTCTGTTAAGAATGCCGGAAACTACCGCAGGTGATATCATTCCCGATATTTCAGGCAGGGACCCGGCAAACGTACTGTCCACGACTTTTTTAGACTTTCTTCTGTCTGTCTGTTGAGAAACCGCCTCTTCAAAAAAAGAGCTTTTAAGCGCAAGACCGGCCGGCGAAAGATAGTATTCGGAGAGCCACTTGAGAAATTTGAGATGGGTGGCTGAAGCAAATGTATCATGGACGTCCAATAGCTCTTTTATCTTTATCGACTCATCCCCCGGCCCCATCCGCACATCCACGGCGAGGCCGAACCGGCTGCCATGCATAAGCGGGGCCTTAACAATCCTGCCCGTGATATCGTGGGGCAATCCTTCAGGGACCCTGTAAGTGAGCGGTGAAAGTCTTAATGGAAAGACAACATCGACAAGCATATCTAAGCATACATAATGCAGGACAGGCCTTACAAGGGAATTGGATGTCATGCAGGAAGAAGGGGCCTCAAAGCTGCGTCAGCAAAGCATTTCGCCACAATGTTTATGAGATCCAGAATTGACAATCACCGTACAAAGCGAGTAGAATTTTATTAGGAGTATCACGTTTTGAGGAGATGACAAGATGTTTGAAAAGTTCACTGAAAAAGGAAGAAAGATAATTATATACGCAAAAGAAGAGGCTGAGAAAAGGAGCAACGACTATCTCGGCACCGAGCATCTTCTTTTGGCCATCCTTAGAGAAGAAGATGGTGTGCCGATAACAATCCTCAAGAAGATGGGGTTATCGGTCGAAGAGGTGAGGTATGAAGTCGAAAAGAGCCTGCCGGTAGGCAGCAGTCTCATGACATTCGGCGACATCCCGTTTACACCGCGTGCAAAAAAAGTGCTCGAACTGGCCATTGAAGAGGCGCGGCTTCTTGGTCATGCATACATCAGCAGCGAACATCTGCTGTTGGGGCTTGTAAGAGAAGACGAAGGTATCGCCGGGAAAATACTCAGGAACCTCGGCGCTAATCTCTTGGGCGCAAGACAACTGACGATAAACCTTTCGATAAAGCCCCAGTTCCAGACTGTGCAGCAGAAGGAAAAAAGGAAAACTACCACCCCCGCCCTCGACGAATTCGGTCGCGATCTTACGGTGCTTGCAGCTGAAGGAAAACTCGACCCTGTCATAGGCAGGGATGAGGAAATAGAGCGTGTTGTGCAGGTGCTCGGCAGGAGACTTAAGAACAACCCCGCCATCATCGGTGAGCCGGGCGTCGGCAAAACAGCCATCGTTGAGGGGCTGGCTCAGAAAATAGTTTCCGGGGATATCCCGGAGATATTGGTAGGCAAGCGCATTATTTCGCTCGACCTCGGGGCGCTTATCGCCGGAACCAAGTACCGTGGCCAGTTTGAAGAACGGCTCAAGGCGGTCATGAGGGAGATCCTCCAGTCTGAAAACATAATACTCTTCATAGACGAGTTCCACACAATAATAGGTGCCGGCGCAGCTGAAGGCTCGGTGGATGCCTCCAACATGCTGAAGCCGGCCCTTGCGAGGGGAGAGCTGCAGTGCATCGGCGCTACAACTCCTGATGAGTATCGCAAGCACATAGAAAAAGACGGGGCACTTGAGAGGCGGTTTCAACCTATCCATGTGCAACCGACCAATAATGAAACAACCCTTTCCATCCTGAAGGGCATTCGTCACAAATATGAGGATCATCACAAGGTCAGGATAACTGATGAATCGATGTCTGCTGCCGTTAAATTTTCAGACCGGTACATTACGGACAGATATCTTCCCGACAAGGCCATCGATGTTATCGACGAAACGAGTTCGAGGATCAAACTGAAAAAGTCCACCATGCCCCAGGAGCTGAGGTACATGGAAAACGAACTCGCGCAGCTTTCCAAGGAAAAAACGCTTTATGTCCGTCTTCACGACATCGACAAGGCGCAGAGGATAAGGGCGCAGGAGGAAATATTAAAGAAGTCGTATGAGCTCCAGTTCAAGAAGTGGAAGGATTCGCTGTCCAGCGAGGTCCCTTCGGTGGACGAGGAGGATGTCGCTTACA
>DATJOY010000078.1:0-10770 GCA_035506695.1 Dissulfurispiraceae bacterium | reverse complement strand
AGCTTGTGAATCCGGCCGTAGTGCTTTTTACCGGGACCAATCCTGATGGAACATTAAATATAAGTTATCCTGTTCCGCGTTCTTGCGATGACTGGAACAGCAATAGCGCCTCATATCAGGTCGAAATCGGAATTTCGATCGGCACGACATCCTTGTGGACCAGTAATGGCTCAACAGTATGCAGCGCGTCAGGGCACTTAATCTGTCTGCAAATCACCAATGGACCGGAGCTGCCTGCGAGGTCCATTCCTTCTGGTGCCAAGAGGGTATTTGTCACCCATACCGCATATGCCGGTAATTTCGGCGGTCTGTCCACTGCAGATTCAGCGTGTCAATCACTGGCGGGGAGTTTAAATCCACAAGGCACCTTTGTCGCATGGCTTTCTGACGATACTTATGATGCGAAAGACCGGGTCACCTCATCAGGACCATGGTACAGGCTCGATGGTATCAAGGTGGCCGATTCCAAAGCGGACCTTATAGACGGGACTATCTTTACATCTATTAATTATGACAACACTTACAGTTATAGTCCCATGACCTTTGCGTGGACAGGAACAACTTCAGGCGGCACAAATTCTACCTACAACTGCAGCAATTGGGGGAGTTCATCGGTCGACGGCACTGCCGGAAACACGAGTGCTGTATTTTATTGGACAAGCGCAAATCATTTTTCTTGTGCTGCAAGCTACAAGCTATACTGCTTTGAAAATTAGCAGGTTCACGGTCTTTGATAAATATAGGGTCATAAATAGGGGTCTTGTAATAGCACAGTCACAAAGTTTGAGTCACAAAGGGGTCAGGCTATTAAGCATTTAGCATTAATTCGCAAATTGTCAATTCAATTTACAAATTACATAGTGAATAATAAAAACCCCAGGGTGAATAAGTTCAAGAAGCGCAACAGAAAAGATGGCAACAATTATTTTGAGTTAATCACGCGTCGGGGCTCTATGTTCTACGTATACCGGTCGACGGTGAACCTGAAAATCTCGACGTCTTTATCTTCCGGCATTATCCCGGCTTTCATCTTTGTGATCCGCAGTTGTTCATCCACTGTATCGACGCCCTCCAGGTCAGGCAGGAGCAAGCCCCGTCTGCTGCCCTTTGCAACTATGATTCCATATTTCTTGGGATCGAGTTCGGAGACAGTGCTCTTCTCAGGCTCTGAAAGAACATCGACGGTATAGTCTATCTGATCGAGTTCATCCGGCCGCACCATTGAAAATCGTGGGTCCTCGCTGGATGCGGAGATCGCATTGCGTACGATTTCGTCATAAAGATTCTTACAGCAGGGTTGAAATGTGCCTATGCAGCCCCTGAGATTACCGCGCACCTTCAGGCAGACGAAGACCCCTGACCGCCTTCTCATTTCCTCCGGGATATCCGACCCGGCGCACAGCACCTTTCGATTGCTTATGTATTCCTCGATCGCTTTTTTTGCAAGCGCAACGTACGGATGCATTCTATTTTTTCCTCTGCAGTGTATAGTCCGCCATTGCAAGGATCGCTTCCTTGTGCTCAGAGTCCGGGAATATATCAAGACTGGACTTTGCTTCCCCGACGAGGGCCGATGCAATCTCGAACGATTGTTCGATTGCATGGTATTGAGTGAAGAGGGATGTGATTTTATCGAGATTGACTTTCTTTTTGGCTGTAGGGATGCCTTTGGATTTACCGGCCCCGGCGGTCTGATTTATTATATCGATTATCTCTTTCCGTTCGGCGGCCGATGCAACTTTCAGTAAATGTATCAGCGGCATCGTAATTTTGCCCTCTTCAAGGTCCTTGCCGAGCTTCTTGCCCAGGTCCTTCTGACGGGCGACGTAGTCGAGGATATCGTCGGCAAGCTGGAAAGCTATGCCGGTCTTCAGTCCGAATTCGGACAGTGCCATTTCTTTTTCCGGGGGCTGGTTTGCAATAATAGCGCCAATCCTGCATGCAGCTGAAATGAGTATGCCTGTCTTGGCGGAAATTATCCTGAAGTATTCATCCATGCTGATTTCGGGGTCCCCTGTTTTATGGAGCTGCAGGAGTTCTCCCTCGGTCATGCGCGTGGTCGCCTCCGAGAGAGCCTCCATAATGCCCTGGTTCTTCCGAGCGACAGCGAGTCTAAGCGCATTGGAGTAGAGGTAATCCCCGACAAGGACGACGATCTGGTTGCCCCAGACCTTATGTGCAGCAGCCTTTCCGCGCCTGACGTCAGCAGCGTCTATTACATCGTCATGAAGCAGCGATGCGGTATGGATCGCCTCGATTATAGCGCCCAGGTGTGCCCGTTCTTCTCCGTAAAAGCCGCAGAGGTCGGCACTCATAAGCAAGAAAAGTGGCCTTATTCTCTTGCCCCCGCTGCCGACTACATGTTTGCCGATAAGTGGAATGACCGCAGCTGAACTGTCGAAGATCGACAGCAGTTCCCGCTCCACGGCTTTAAGTTCAGATGAGTAACGGCTGAAAATCTCCTGGGCTTTCATGAATGGTGCAATCTAATCGATTCGAGATCGATATCCTCCCTCGTCAGCTTTTTGAGATCTCCGGGTTTGAAGGCCCCTTTTTCAGTGAAAAAGGCCGATACGTATTTTGCCGGTGTCACATCGAATGCTAAGTTTATAACATTTACTCCTGCGGGTGCAACAAGATTCCCGCGTATAATCCGCACTTCATCGGCATCCCTCTCTTCGATCGGAATCATATCGCCGCAGGCCATGTTGAAGTCGACGCTACTGAGCGGTGCCGCCACATAAAAAGGTATGCCGTGCTCTCGGCACATCACAGCAACAGTATAAGTGCCGATTTTATTGGCCACATCGCCATTTCTTGTAGTCCTGTCGGTGCCGACTATTGCCAAATCGATCATCCCTCTTTTCATCAGGGCGCCTGCCGTGTTATCGGTAATCAGCGTCACCGGGATGCCCGACTGCATGAGCTCCCATGAAGTGAGCCGCGCCCCCTGAAGCACCGGCCTTGTTTCATCGGCAATTACGTGTATGCGTTTGCCCTGGGCCTTCGCTACAAGCATGGGGGCTGTCGCAGTGCCATAACCGCCGGTTGCAAGGCTGCCCGCATTGCAGTGAGTTAAAATGGTGTCCCCGTCCTTTATGAAATGCGCACCCCATTCTCCGATAGCTTTGTTTATAGCGATGTCTTCGTCAAGAATCGCCTGGGATTCATTGATCAGAAGCCGCTTTAGTTCATTGACCGGTCTTTGATTGTTCTCCTGAAGAAACTTTTTGATCCTGACAACCGCCCAATGTATATTGACTGCTGTGGGCCTCGTATCGAGCAGCGTATTGAATATCGGCTGAAGCCCTTCCACGAATTCTTCAAAGTTAGACGCGGCAATTTCCTGGGCGCCGAGTGCGATGCCCATTGCAGTTGCAATGCCTATGGCAGGAGCGCCCCTGATCCAGAGCTTTTTTATGCCTTCCGCAACCTTATGATAATCGGTGCATTCCACGTAGACGACTTTATCGGGAAGCCTGCTCTGGTCGAGCATGAAAACCCTGTTGTCTTTCCATTCAATAGTCTTTATCATCACTGTCTCCTTTATGCAATGGGGAAAATCGTGGAGACCACGAACAAAATGGTCAGTACGGCAACAGCTACTACAGTGGCCCACGAAATGACATTATACCCTTTGGAGTTTACATACTCGCCCATGATCTTTGAATTGTTAATCAGGAGGATCACGAAGACGAGGACGAACGGCAGCAGCAGGCCGTTTACCACCGCAGAAAGCACCATCAGGAAAACCAGCGGCGCATTAGGGATAAGGACCACCACTGCGCCCGCCAGTATCATCATCGTATAGATACCCATGAACTGGGGGGCCTCCCGGAACGATTTGTTGACACCAGCCTCCCAGCCCATGGCCTCGCAAATATAGTAGGCAGTCGCAAGTGGCACGATTATAGCGCCGAGGATTGAGGCATTGGCAAGCGCCACTGCAAACAGCAGGGACGCATAGTTGCCGGCGAATGGTTTCAGGGCCAAAGCCGCTTCAGACGCATCCTCCACCCTTATGCCGTTCGGGAAAAGGGTGACGGCGCATGTGACGATGACGAAGAAGCTGATTATGTCCGTAATCGAACAGCCCAAAACGACGTCAAGCCGCGACGCCTTGTAGTCCTCTTTCTTGATACCCTTTTCGGCGATGGAAGACTGGAGGTAAAATTGCATCCACGGAGTTATTGTAGTGCCTATTATGCCGATGCTCAGATATATATATTCGGGATCCCATTTCATATGGGGAAGCAGGGTACTTACGGCAACCTCTCCCCAATCCGGTTTTGCCATAATGCCTGAAATGATATAGCAGATAAAGATCAGGCAGGCCAGAAGTAGTACTTTCTCGACAAATCGGTAACTGCCTTTTGCAACGAGCATCCAGATGGCCAGCGCACCTATTGGGACCATGAGGTATTTGCTCAGACCGAATATTTCCATACTTGCGGCCCATCCGGCGAAATCCGCAACGGTGTTTCCGAAGTTTGCGATGAAAAGGCCCATCATCATGTAGAATGCGGCCTTGACCCCGTAATTTTCGCGGATAAGATCGGCCAGCCCCTTGCCTGTAATTACGCCCATGCGACCGACCATCTCCTGGACTACTACAAGCGCCACAGTTGTAGGGATCAGTGTCCACAGCAGCTGGTAGCCGAAACGGGCACCGGCAACCGAATAAGTGGTGATGCCGCTGGCGTCGTTGTCGATATTGGCGGTGATAATGCCGGGCCCCATTACCGTCAAAAAAAGAAGGAAACTCTTCCAGCGGTTCATACCGTTCTCCTGCCGCGTTTTGCGGATGGCGGAAGTATTATGTCTATGACATCATCTACGCTTACAATGCCGAGGAGTGTATTGTCGGAGTCGACGACGGGCAGAGCGACAAGATTGTATTTCGATATGATCTCGGCAGCGACCATATCGTCCGTTTCCGGCGATACCGATTTGATCTTAGTCTTCATTATCTCGGAAAGACGGGCCTGCGGGTCGGATAAAAGAATGTCCCTCAAAGAAGTTACGCCGACAAGTTTTTCGTTTTCATCGACAATGTAAATATAATAAACCGACTCGATCTCTTCGGCGTCCTTCCTGAATCTCTCGATGGTCTCAGCAATTGAAATGTCAGGAGGGTAGGAGACGAATATGTTTGTCATCAGACCGCCTGCAGTGTCTTCCTCATGGCTCAAAAGCTCCTGAATGTCTTCGGCTTCTTCCCTGTCGATATGTTCGAGTATTTCTTTGGCCTTTTCCGTGGGAAGGTCGCTCAGGACGTCGGCGGCCTCGTCCGGCTGCATCTCTTCGATAATGTCTGCGGCCTTTTCCGTGTCGATCGAGTTTATGATCTCGGCCTGTCTTTCGGGCATCAGTTCAGACAGGGCATCTGCAGCCGTTTCGATATCGAGGTCCTTGAAAAGATGTGCACCTTCCTCCCTCGACACCTGGCTTATGAGGTCGGCGATATCAGCGGGGTGGAGCTCGGAAAGCATCTGACGCGGCACTGTTAAGGCAATAGATTTAAGCTCCGGGCTCAGGGGCTGCATGTAATTCCAGCTGATCAGGTTATACGCGAGCTGCGCCCTGAAAAACTTGAGGACCTCATCGCTGCTGTTTTCAGCGCCCAAACGCCTGAGGATTCCCCTGACACCAACGTCGACAGCGATAAGCACGGCACTGCCGTTATATCCTTCAAGCTTGATGTCGTTGACCCTGACGACCTTAGCGCCGTTGGCATCGACGATCTGCTTGTCGAGTATATCGCGGACCGCGAGGAGATTGTCTTCATCGAACGAATACGCATCAATCGCATCGGTGTAAAGAAAGCTGGATATGATCCTCTTGTTGAAGATGTTGATGGCGGTCCAGTTGATAAGATAATGTTGCCCCTTCCGCTGAACGATGACTGCCGATATCTTCGGAAGGGGGTCTCCCTTGACGACGATGACATCCTTCACGCGGCCCATAACTTCGCCTTTCGGGTCGAAGACAGGCTTCCTGATTATTTCGCTCAAAAAGAGTTCGCCGAAGAGTGCCATAACGTTATAGTATAGATGAAAAAGAGGCATTCAGGCTACATTCGGCAGCCTTGAGAACTCAGCCAGTGCGCTTCGATTCGAACACTTCAGACTATGCTGTGAAAAAATTTGCGAATAAAGACTATTCTCTTTTGCCAAAAAAAAACTGTCCTGTCATCTCCGGCAATAGCAGACATCTGCCGGTCATGTGATTCTGTTTGAGTCAAAAGAAATTAGTCCTTGTGTGCAAATGCACAATTTGTCGAGCTATCTTTTCTTTTTCTTCGTGATTGAGTTGCGAACCGAATAACTCAGGTTCTTTTGACTCAAACAGAATCACATGACCAGTCAACTGAGCGCGGAAGGTCCTTTTTTTGTCATCTTGTAGACAAAGGCAAGAATTTCCGCGACAGCCTTGTATAGCTCCGGCGGTATCTCCCGGTTCAAATCTATTGCCGAAAGCACTTCGACCAGCTGCCGGTCTTCCCTCATGGGGATATGGTTCTGCCGCGCGATTTCAAGTATCCTGTCCGCGATCCAGCCGCTGCCTTTTGCAACCACCTTGGGTGCTGCATCTTCTTTAGGCTTGTACCTGAGAGCTGCAACTTTTTTTCTTTTTTCCATACTTTACGCCTTTACGCTAACGATCCCCTTGAACGGTTCAAGATTTTCGAGCTGTTCAAGGGATGTATCATCTTTGTCCAGGACCCTTACAGCCTTGAGATTCAGACCTTTGTCCTTGAACTGGCCTTCGAGCCCCACAGTGCCGGAGGCAAGCAATGACCTGAAATCATCTTTCTCAGGCCTGAATGAGACAAAGAATTCGTTATTGTGAAGAAGCACAGCGATCTTTAACTTGCCGAATGTGTCGAGGTCCAGGTTGAGCCGGCAGGAAAAGGATGAGGCAGCGGCTTCGCCCATATTCTGCCTGAAGGCGATCTCGCCGTCCCTGAGCTGCTGCCAGCTTACCGGCAGGAAGGTATAAAAAGATTCCGTCGCCTTTGAAAGAAGCTGATAGGACTCAATGTCCCTGAGAATCCCGTCAGCGGCTGCCGACGCATTTTTTATTGCAGCAGTGTCTTTGGCAGATGCTCCTTCGACCCCCGCCTCAAGCACATCTTTCAGTTTCAGGACGTTGGCTTTCAAATCATTGTCGATAGACTCCCTGTCTGCCATCGATAGAGATAGTTTGGTATCTGCTGCCGCCATCTCCGGTGCAGAACCGTCTCGGGATGCTTGCTGCATAAGTTCGGCCACAGCCTTCAACTTTGACTCAAGGGCAACACCCGTATCCATGAGCAGCCCCTTCAATCCGGCGGAAAGCAGTCTATCAATACTCACAGTAGCATCAAGCCTGAGGCACTGCACATCCGGGAGGCTCCTGAGCATATCGGGCAACCCTTTGAACAGCGCATCGAGCCTCGACTGGATGCTCTGTCCTGTCGCTTTCAGGCCATTCTGCAGGATAGCCTGAAGCTGGATCCTGATATCCTTCGGAATGGAGTTGCTATCGGAGGGCAGCAACTTCAAGAGACTTTCAACATTTTCGGCAGTGCCGGGATATTGCTGAAGAAGTTTGTTCAAAGCCTCACCCCTGAATGCCGGGGCAGCCTGCTCTTTTTCCGCCTCGCCCACAAACTGCAGCCTCAATTCATTCGCGGAGGAAGGGGTGCCCACAACTTTTAGTAGCACCTCGGAGTCCTTCTGCAAGTCGATATCAGTCCTCGCTGTTATATAGCTGCCCTTGATCCGCAAAGTCACTCCGCCTGTCGGCAGTATGTCCATAACGTCCGCTTTGACAATTTCCCCGATATTAAGCGGTATCGGCTTGCCCACGGGCTTTATGACGGTAATGAGCCCTTCAGAGAGGTCTGAAACCTTGAAATTAATCATATCTACTCTTATTATATCGTAAGAACAAGTTTAGGAGTTGAGGAGAGTATATGCTCGATGCGCGGTTCGTAAGAGAGAATATCGATCTTGTCAAGGCTGCACTTGCAAAGAGGAATTCTGACATAGACCTTTCCGAATTTCTCACGCTGGAGGAAGAAAGGCTCAAACTCCTCAGGGAATCCGAGGAGTTGAGGAATAAAAGGAATGTCGTATCCGAGGAGATCGGGAAGCTGAAAAGGGAAAAAAAGGATACCGATCAGCTAGTCAAAGAGATGAAGGTTGTTGCGGACAGGATCAAGGAAATCGACGAGATTCTGAAGGGCATAGAGGAAAAAACAAACCTCTTTCTGCTCACCATTCCCAATGTACCCAACGAAACGGTGCCGGTCGGGAAGAATGAAACGGAGAATGTAGAGATCAGAAAATGGGGCGAGCCGCGTACCTTCGACTTTGAACCGCTTAACCATTGGGACATCGCCGAAGTGCTGGGGATTATCGACTTCGAGACCGGGGCCAAGATCGCAGGCGCGCGCTTTTCGCTCATGAAAGGCGCGGGCGCAAGGCTCGAAAGGGCCCTTATGAACTTCATGCTTGACCTCAACACATCCAAGGGCTATACCGAGATATTCCCTCCGCTCATGGTGAACCGCCAGAGCATGACAGGCACTGGACAGCTTCCCAAGTTTGAGATGGAACTATTCAGGATTGCAGACCCGGAATTTTATCTCATCCCTACAGCCGAGGTCCCGGTGACCAATATCCACCGCGGCGACATTTTGCGAGAAGAGCAGCTGCCGCTGTATTACACCGCATACACACCGTGTTTCAGGCGTGAAGCCGGGTCTTACGGAAAGGATGTCAGGGGCCTGATAAGGCAGCACCAGTTCAACAAGGTGGAATTGGTGAAATTTTCAAAGCCGGAGGATTCCTATTCCGAACTTGAAAAACTTACTGCGGACGCCGAAGATATTCTGCAGCGGCTCGGCCTTCCTTATCGGGTGATAGTACTCTGCACCGGCGATATGGGCTTTTCATCGGCCAAGACATATGATATAGAAGTTTGGCTTCCCGGGCAAAACAGGTACCGCGAGATATCATCATGCTCGGACTTCGAGGATTTCCAGGCACGCCGCGCCGATATAAGGTTCAGGCGCGAAGGGAAAAAGGGCACCGAATTCGTCCATACGCTGAACGGTTCGGGGCTTGCCATAGGACGGACACTTGTGGCGATCCTCGAAAATTATCAGCAGAAGGACGGGACGGTTATCGTTCCCGAAACCTTGCGGCCATATATGGGGATGGAAGTCATTAAATAGCGGTGACATCATTAAAATAACGGCATTGCATTATTGATTTGTTCGTGATATACTTTGAATCAGATTTTAGAAGTGTTTGTAAGCATTAAGCCACAAAGACTTTTAACTTTGTGGCTTTTATTATTCTGAGATCATGAGATCTCAATTTACCGCAAGGAGGCAGCAAAGCAATGGCTCAAGGCACAGTGAAGTGGTTTAATGAATCCAAGGGGTTTGGGTTCATCACCAGCGAAGACGGCACGGATGTGTTTGTACACTATTCCGCAATTCTCGGCAACGGTTTCAAGTCCCTCGCAGAGGGCGACCGTGTAACCTTCGAAATCGAAAAAGGCCCCAAAGGCCCAAAGGCGATCAACGTAACAAAACAATAATCTCCGACGTGAACTCAAAAGGCTTCCGGTCCTCCGGAAGCCTTTTTTTATGCAGCCTACTTATCTGGTAGTGGGTCACTTTCAGGAGGAAGAGATTAGTCCTTGTTCAATTACTCGAACTTTATTTTGATATACTTACTTTATTTTTCATAAGGATGCTGCGAACCGGATCACTCAGACCCTTCCGCATGAAAGTGACCCACTACCATTTATCTATATACTTTAAGCATGGGTTTGTGTTAATGTTATAAACATAAGTTTCAGAAGTGTTTGTTGCGAGATGCCGCAAAGACTTTTAGCTTTGCGGTGTTTTTATTTCTGATGACTTAATTAGCAGTAGGAGGCAGTACAACAATGGCGTTAGGAAAAGTAAAGTGGTTCAATGAAGCAAAAGGGTTTGGCTTTATTACTGGAGAAAACGGGGATGATCTCTTCGTGCACTATTCTTCCATCCAGAGCAACGGGTTCAAGTCCCTTGCCGAGGGTGACAGCGTAAGCTTTGATACCGAAGCGGGCCCGAAGGGTCCAAAGGCGATCAACGTAGTCAAGCAGTAATCTGCGCGGTAACCACGAAAGGCCTCCTGCAACCCAGGGGGCTTTTTTTTTGGAAAGCCTTGGTCATCAGTGTTTGACATTGGGTATAATATCTGATCATGAAGAAACCCGCAGGTGCCAAATCGCTCACTGTACAGAAAGGACCGCTGACTGATAAGCAGAAATTATGCCTCTCGTGTCTGAAATGCTGCACCAAAGTCGGAGTATATACAGACCCGACCATCTATGAAATGTCTGAGCGTGAGGTAATCCGCTTTTATGAGGCGAGGGGCGCCAAGATCAGCAAGGATGGAGATCTTCTTTTCGTACTGTTCGACCTTCCATGCCCGCATTTAAATAAAAAAGGCTGCGACATTTACAAAAACAGACCGAAGATTTGCCGCATATACTCCGGGCTCGATGAATTCGGCGAGGAATGTCTCTGGTCATCATTATCAAAAAAGAAAAACTGTAACGCGCAAAAATAGCCGGCGACAAGGGGAATATGGAACTTCACTTTACGAGGACAAACGGACCTGTAGACGATGCGATCGACAGGCTGATGCAAATGGCAGGGCCTGTATGCTGCCCTGATCTTGTGCGCGAAATGATATTGTCTGCACTCAAGGCAGGAGTTGA
>DATJOY010000077.1:0-7579 GCA_035506695.1 Dissulfurispiraceae bacterium | reverse complement strand
AAAACAAAAATCGAAGAATTGGCAAAAACTCTTCGCGGTAAATTGATCCAGCCGAATGATGCGGACTACGATGCCGCCCGAACTGTCTACAATGCGATGATAGATAAACGCCCGCGATTGATCGCGCGATGTGCTGATGTCGCGGATGTGCTTGCAGCTGTAAAGTTTGGCCGAGAGCACGAGCTCGACACCGCAATCCGCGGTGGCGGCCACAGCGGTCCCGGCCTGGGACTGGTAAACGATGGGCTTGTCATCGACCTTTCCTGCATGAAGGGCATTCGCGTCGATCCCGAGGCAAAAACAGTTCGCGTCGAGGCCGGCTGCCGCTGGGGTGACGTCGACCATGCCACCCATGCCTTCGGTCTGGTTACGGTCAGCGGGATCATCTCGAATACCGGGGTGAGCGGCCTCACACTCGGCGGAGGTCACGGCTATTTGACCCGCAAATACGGCCTGACAATTGACAATCTCCTGGCCGCCGACGTCGCCCTGGCTGACGGCCGGCTCGTTCATGCGAGCAGGGAGAATAATCCGGACCTATTCTGGGCCCTGCGCGGAGGCGGAGGCAACTTCGGCATTGTGACTTCGCTCAAGTATCGCCTGCATCCGTTGGATATGGTTGTTGCGGGGCCGATGTTCTGGCCGATCGAACAAATGAAGCAAACCCTGAACTGGTATCGCGAGTGGCTGCCCCAGGCGCCGGAAGACATTTACGCCTTTTATCTGACCGCCGAAGTGCCGGCTGCCGAACCTTTCCCGGAAAAGATCCGCGGCAGAAAGGTATGCGGGCTGGTGTGGTGCTGTACGGGGCCAAAGGAGCAGGCAGAGACCGAGATCCGTTCGGCCCGCGGTGTCGCCGAGCCGTTGTTCGAACACGTCGGGCCCATGCCGTATCCGGTGCTGCAAAGCCTCTTCGACGGGCTCTACCCACCCGGCCTGCAGTGGTACTGGAAAGGCGATTTCTTTCGCGCGCTTACCGACGAGGCTGTCGACGAGCATTTGAGATTTTCCGAGACTCCGACAGTCCAGTCACTGATGCATCTATATCCGATCGACGGCGCCGTGCGCCGCGTCGGCAAGGATGAGACGGCTTGGGGATATCGGGACGCCACCTGGTCAATGGTCATTGCCGGGGTCGATCCGGACCCGGTCAACAATGATAAAATCACCAAATGGGCCCGCGACTATTGGCATGCGTTGCACCCGTATTCGGCAGGGGCTTCATATATAAACTTCATGATGGAAGAAGGCGGGGACCGGATTCGTGCCACTTACGGCGACAACTATGAACGACTCCGAAAGGTCAAGGCCACTTACGATCCGGACAATTTCTTTCATGTGAACCAGAACATCGAACCAGCGACCTGAAGCGGCATTTTCATCCGTAGACAATACAGGGATAAAAGGTGGGTAAGGAACGTCATCACGCCGCAAAGGTTTGGAAATAGTTTTCTTTTCGGGTAAAATTTTGACCAATAAATGACTGGTCCAGAATGGAAAAGGCCTCGCAGTAAAACCCGCGAAGCCTTGATTTCAGTGGTGCCCAGAGCCGGAATCGAACCAGCGACACGAGGATTTTCAGTTATGGTTGCTGTCAAAATAATGTAATTATATCAATAAGATGCAAAATATATTTTTGACTGGTGTGGTCAGTGACTCCATAAAATTCGTCTTCGACTGCTTTTTTATTCGCTCCCCTGCCATGCTTACGGACCACCTCTGCAGCCACCTTCCGAAGCCCATCCTGCTGCCATTCTCCGGTCCAGTATGAACGTCGTGGCATTTAGCTGGAGTCCTAATAAGTAAGGCAATTTGTGGCCTGCGCTGAACATGGTGATGGCGGAACTGGAAAATGAGGGGATCAATACTGAAATCGTGCATGTTGGTAACAAGGCAATCAGGCAAAGAGCAGCGCGGCTCTTTCCCTGGTATCACAACATGCATCCATACGTTAGCAATCAGGCCAGCAAATAGTGACATTTTCCGGCATGCTCGTTTGCATTGCCAGTTTTCCCTCTTGAATTAGCCTGGGCAGATTTCGATGAGATTGGGCGAGAGGTCTTCAATTGTTGCCAGGCCGGTGGGCAAGATCCCCACCCAGTCATCTCGGCCTGAGCGCTTGGCCGCATACAAACAGGCATCGGCCAATTCTACCACCCTGTCCCAACCAATCGCATCTGGACGGTGTGGGAGAAAGGGGAATACGGCAACGCCGATGGAACATGTAAGTTGGAGCGGTTTTTCAATGCCGATGTCAAACAAGTGGTTTTTCACAGCCTGCCGGATGTTCTCGACTAACACCGAATAATCACTTCGCCGGCAACTCCTTGCAACAACCAGGAATTCATCACCACCAAGGCGGACGACGGTATCAGTGCCGCGAGCCCGCTCGGTCAGCAACTGTCGAATCTGTATGAGCACCTTGTCTCCGGCGCTGTGGCCGTAAGTATCGTTTACTGTTTTGAAATGGTCCAAATCCACCAGGACAAATCCGATGTCGATATTGGTTAAATTCCGTTTTTCGTGTTTAAATGGATAAGTAGCCATTGAAAAGGAAGCCTCCGGTGGTATTGATAGCTTGTTGCTTAGACAAGCGGTCGGACCGGCCACGCCGTCCGAAATCAAACTACCACAAGGAGGCTTCTATGAACGCATTATACTACATTGGCTTTGACATTCACAAAAAAAGTATCGCCTACTGCGTGAAACGAAATGACGGTACCGTGATTCAGCAAGGCATGGTGGCAGCCGATCGGAAGTCCCTGCGACAATGGCAGGAGGAACTTCCTGGCCCTTGGGTCGGTGCAATGGAAGCCACCCTATTTACAGGATGGGTTTACGATTTTCTCATGCCATATGCCGTTGCCTTGAAAGTCGCCCATCCCGAGATGCTCAAGGCAATTACCGCGGCGAAGAAAAAGAATGACAGTGCTGATGCGGAGAAGATTTGCGATCTGTTGCGGGTCAACCTCCTGCCTGAATGCTACATCGCCCCGGAAGAACTGCGGGAGCTTCGAAGGGTACTGCGCTACCGGAACCTGGTTGTACATACAGCAGTTAAAATGAAAAACAAGATCTCAGGGCTTCTGATGGAGGTGGGGGCGACTTACGACAAGGGGCGCTTACATGGCAAGCAGTACTTTTATGACCTCTTGGAGCGAATCGAAGACGTTCCTGATTCGGTTAAAGAGTTATTGCGGTTGAGTCGCGGTAGCATTGAGCTGTTTACTGGTGTTCAGAAGAAGCTGATCAAGGCATTGCGAGAAAATGAACTGATCAGGGAACGGGTCGAGAGACTGATGAGCATTCCCGGAGTCGGTATTATTTTGGCGCTGACCTGGGTTCTGGAAATCGGCGATCCTTTTCGTTTCAATTCCGCCCGCCAGGCGATCAGCTATTGTGGTCTATGCAGCGCGCAACGTGAATCGGCGGGAAAGGAATGGCGTGGCCCCATCTCCAAAAAACGCAACAAACATTTGCAGACTATCCTGATTGAAGCCGCAAAACTTGCTCCCGGCAGAAATCAGCAGCTGGCTGCGCTCCATGCAAAGGAGCTTGCGCGTGGCCATAGCAACCGGGCAACGCTAGCAATAGCGCGCAAACTGGTCGAATATATGCTGGCGGTAGATCGACGCAAAACTGATTTCGAGACAGTAAGACCGGCAGCATGAAGATAAAGGGCTCACAAACCTTCACGTTGAACGATCTTCCCGCCGGGCCTTGCGATAGCGGACTATACGAGCAGAAAGAAGCTGCGTACCCCTTTTCGTGTTTCAAGGCCGGCGGTTTGACCTAAACTTAATCTTCCGTGAAGGGGATTATCCCCTGAGACGACACATGGATGTCTGGTCGCTGGATCGTGCGGACCACCTGAAAGATGAAAAAGAACGGACGGCATGAAGGGGTAACAAACAAACCACCGGAATACATCCGAGAGGGTTAAAGGGAAATCTCCGTTTTCCCCTTGACTTTACTTATCATGGAAGTCCATTATTGACATTGTGATATGAGCGGATTACCTGGGCCACATCCTCCGGGATGGTGGCGTTGAGGTAACGCCGGTTCCAAAGTCCTGTCAGCTCGTCTGTCATGCTGAGCCGGTTGAGCTGGTCGTGTGCTGCCTGAAGCTCACGGTTGAGCTCATCCTGCTTTGCTTTTTCTTCAGCCAAATGCTGATTGAGCGCCTCGTTGCGAATACCCATGATAAGCGCCTGCCGTGTTGCGGTGTGCATGACTCTGCCGGTCTGCGCCAGGGTAGCAATGAATAAAAGACCCAGCAATCCCAATACAATGTATGTGGTTTCGTCTCCGAAGAGAAATCGAAGCGATATCGGTGTCACTGAAATAAGGAGATACGAAAGGTAGGAAGGGGTCCATGTGCAATACATCGCTAGCGCGGCAGCGCTTACGGCCACAATGCATATCGGCCATATCAGCTGATGGACGGGAGAATTTGCAGGCCATAAAAACAAAGACGCCGTGGCCCAGAGCAGGGCGGAGGCGTTGGCACTAACGACATGCAACTTTGCCCAGAGGTAAATATCCGGACCATATGGACTTTTTCGACGGTAAACTGCGGTAAGAATACTTCGCGAGATAATGACAAAAAGCGAAGCGCCGGCCCATGACGAAAGTTTCCAGTGGGGAAAGACGTGCCAAAGGTCAAAACAGACCAAAATGGTAATAACCGCGAGACCGATCAGGCCGACTGAGGTCTGCTTATAAAGCTGCTGAATCTGAGCGGCATGAACCTTGGGGGTAATTTCAGGATTTTCTCCGTCCTGCCATGCTTCAGTTGTTGCATTCACTATAATGCTGGACCTCACTTCCCTCATGGCGTGGACTGATAATCACAAGTTGTCTGTGAGAGCCTCTACCACAATATAGGTTTTGTAGTGGCATTCAATCCTGGTGAATCTTCGCTTCGACTCCACTGGTTGCGTTCCTCGTACTTTCCCCGATTCAGATACGTTTAGGCCGGAGGGAAGATGCCCTGACCTGCCACACATTGTTTGTTGAGTGCTTGTTTGAGAGTATTGCTTGGTTTGAACTTCAGTACTTTTCTTGCTTCAAGGATGATATCTTCACCGGTTTGGGGGTTTCTTCCACGACGGTCTGCTTTTGCTTTTACAGTAAAATTACCGAAGCCAGAAATCTTTATGTTTTCCCCTTCTTCAAGGGTCTTTTTCAAGATTTCAAATACTTGCTCAACAATTTGCGCTGATTCCTTCTTTGAGAATCCATTCGACTCGCAAACCTTTACAACGATGTCCGCCTTTGTCATTCAGTTTTTCCTTTCCCATAATTTTACTCAAAACGGTTGGCTCCTTAACACTAGAGCAAAAAGAGAAATAAATTACATAGTAATATTTATAACGAAGAGATACAAGCCGGAGCATAATTAACAGTTTACCCCTACTTGTTTTTATCGGCCTCTTCTTTCATCTGAAGTAGCTTTTTTTGTAGAACAGTGCTGCCGTTTCTGCCGGGCGTCTTTTCTTCCTCAAGCTTTTTTTTAAGTGCTTTGAATATCGAGCTCATCTCTTGTGTTCTCCTTTTTAATGCATGAGTCGCGGGACCGGGAATCCGCTCCCTTCGCGATAAAGGAAAAGCAGTGTCTTTCCTGCCAATTTACCGTCGGGGTTTAGACCTTTCGCCTTCTGGAATACCCTGACCGCATCGGCAGTTGTCTTGTCATAAATACCGGAGAGGATGCCTTTGTAACAACCCGCGCTTGCAAGGAGGTGCTGCAGTTGGGATATTTCCGGTCCTTTTTCGCCGTCGACAGGGAGAAGAGGTACATCCAGATAATTCTTCCAGAAAATAAAGGCACGGCCCGTCCAGCAGGCCGCAAGCTCCCCAGTGTCAACTAAGGCGCGCCCTGATAGTGGAGGATCAATCATTAGACGACCGTCCTTCACTCCCGTCAGCGCACGATAACGACTTCCTTCGATGCCGGGAACCTTGAATTCAAGCAAGGCAGGTAAATCAGTGGCCACAAGGGATTTTATATTTCCCTTTACAAAAAATACACGCGAATCTCTTTTCCCTGCAAGCTGATTGGCGCTCATTGACGGGTTTGCCCCAGAATATATCTCAATAAACACACGCAAATCTCTCTTCCCGGCAAGCTGATTGACGCTCACTAACGGGTTTTTCCCGGAATATATCTTAATAGGCACTACGTTCCAGATTTTTGCCAACGCATTGAAGGACTGCAGAAAGCTGTCTTTTTCTCCCATATCCGCAAATCCCTTTTTAATGTCATCAGAAACGGTCAACTCCCCCTTACCGGCGGAGGCCATCGTGTCATGTGCCGCACCGCCTAGATGAAAGGGCCACCGAAGAGCATCCTTCCTCAAAACAAATGTCAGTAAAAGTGAAAGTACTGCAGCCACACATATCCCGCCAGCCCAAACCCACGGACTGCGTGGTCGGAGGCGTGCAAAACTTCTAATTTCACCAATTGCGACGTTTACCGTCCGGCGGGTAATGTCACGGTACCCCTCCGCATAGCCGACAAGAAGCGCCCGATGACAAACAATATTTATCAATCTGGGAGTTCCTCCAGAAAAGCCGTAAATCCTTTTCAGGGCAGATGGCATGAATCGCACGGTCAGCCCGTGCCCGGCCATGCCCAGGCGATGCCGGATGTATTTATTCGTGTCGTCAGAATCCATTGGACGCAGATGATACCTGACAGTGATGCGCTGCGCGAGCTGGCGCAGTTGCGATCTTTCCAGCAGCCTTCCAAGTTCAGGTTGTCCGGCCAGCACGATCTGGATCAGTTTGTCGGTTTCCGTTTCAAGGTTCGAAATAAGCCTTATCTGTTCGAGAACCGATGGTTCCAGGTTCTGGGCCTCGTCTATCACAAGCACAACCGTGCGACCGGCGGCTCTCTCCCTGAGCAGGAAACGATTCAGTTCCTGCAGCAGCTCGTAATTGCTCAATCCTTCACCCGTGATTCCGTATTCACGGTTTATGCTACGCAAAAGCTCGGTAGCGGACAAACATGGGTTGAGGATGAGCGCGGTCCTGTATATATTTTCATCCAGTTGGTCGAGAAGCGTGCGCAAAACCGTCGTCTTCCCGGTACCGATCTCCCCTGTAAACTCTATAAAGCCCTCATGGTTATCGATACCGTACAAAAGATGGGCGAAGGCCTCCTGGTGGTTTTTGCTCAGGAAGATGAAACGCGAATTGGGAGTGACAGTGAACGGCTTTTCACTGAATTCGTAATATTCACAATACATGCGGCATGCTCATAATTTCGGCGGGAGAAGAGTTTGTAAGTACGTGACAATATTCCACAAAAGCATTTGATTTTCAAGGGAAGATAAGTGGTAGATTCTATTCGTAAGTGCACCATGTGATGCAAAAAGAGGCCACATTCACTGCACATCTGAACGTGTGATGTTAAGAAGCATCAGCGATCCGTTGGAACGATATGTTATAAGGTATCTATGGCCTTATCTGGGGGATATTGTAAAAAAAAATAATTTCACCGTTGTCTGGGGCGAAACATTCATTATGTTGTTATTTAATGTTCGTCGGTGCATTATGAATAGTTCCTATCATG
>DATJOY010000076.1:0-3648 GCA_035506695.1 Dissulfurispiraceae bacterium | reverse complement strand
GGGATGATCATCGAAAACGGGGAACAGATGAAAAGTGGCTATATCCCGTGAGCCTGCCCCAGGGCGGCTATTCGGTCCTCCTCAAAACCCTGCTTTCAAATGCCTGCTCGAATGATTGCAAATATTGTCCGTTGCGTTCGGAAAGCAATGTGCGGAGATGCACTATACAACCTGAAGAAGCTGCTATTGCATTCATGGAGTATCTGAATAAAAAGATGGTTTTCGGTCTGTTCCTGAGTTCCGGCGTGATGGGTAGTGCGGACCGGACGATGGACAAAATCAATGCAGTTGCCCGTCTTTTGAGATATAAACACAAGTTCAAGGGATACATCCACCTTAAAATAATACCGGGCGCTTCGGATGCAGCAATAGAAGAAGCTATTTCATTGTCCAGTGCCGTGTCGCTGAATATCGAAACCCCCGGCAATAAACACTTTGTCCGGCTCTCCGACAAAAAAGACTACGAAAGGGACATCATCCACCCTATCAGGCTTATGGGCAAACTCACCGGCAGGGGAATGAAGTTTTCGCGGGTCAAATGCACGACACAATTCATAGTTGGTGCTTCCGATGAAACCGACGGCGAGATTGTGCAGTCGATGTCTTCGCTCTATAATGACCTGAATTTCAGGAGGGTCTACTTCTCGGCTTACCAAAAAGGCCTGGGCGATTCCTCAATACCGGGGGAACAGCGGTTTCTTACAAACCCCGGCGAATGCTTTATGCGCGAGCACCGATTGTACCAGGCGGACTTTCTCATGCGTCGCTATGGTTTCAAGAAGGAAGACATACTGCTCGACAGGAAAGGGAATCTGAGTCTGGATAAAGACCCTAAAGAACTGTGGGCCGACAACCATCCGGCTTTTTTCCCGGTCAGGATCAACAGTGCCGAAAAAGAGGCCCTGTTGCGGGTCCCCGGCCTCGGACCCGACACGGTGAAGGCTGTCCTTTCACAGCGCAGGGAGCGAAAAATTTATCGTCCCGAAGAACTGGGTGCAAAGGGCAAGAGGCTCGAAAAGATAAAGAAGTACGTGATATTCGATTAAGCTTCATCCTTTAACCAAAATTACTGTGGAATCGTTAATACTATCTGGAGTTGCGGATTGCAGTTGAAAGCGCTGCCGGATTTTTTTATGGCCCTTCATTCGATATCTTCCGGTCTTGACACGTCGGGGACCGATAGTGCTAAAGTCAGCTATGGACTCAAATCGTCTTTTTCACCCCGGCAAAACAACGAATATCGGCATAATTGTTATGTGCGTGTGTTTGATAGTTGCGGGCTATGCTGAATCGGCCGTCACGGCTGCCCTTAAAGCCGACGCAGCTTCTTATTACGGTCCGTGTCCTGCTGAAATGGATTTCAAGGGGACGATCACGTCCGATAAATCCGGAAAGATACAGTACAGAATCAAGAGCAGCGACGGCACTTTATTTCCGGTTGAAACCCTTGAATTCAGCGGACCGGGGACAAAAACGATAAAAGCGAAACGGACTTTCGGGGACCCGACACAGACATCGTATGAAGCATGGGCGGCAATTGAGATTGTCTATCCGGAGGAATTTCTGTCCGACAAGGCAACTTTCAATTTAGCCTGTGATCAGATGTCATCGGATTTGACCTTAAAGATTAAGGAATGCCCGAAGACTGCCAGGCCCGGCCAGGACATAGGAAACGCATTCAAGGTGAAGGCGATAAATCGCGGCGGGATCAGTGTCAGTGATATTTTAGTGGATATTATCCTAAAGAAAGAACCCCAATGTCCGGTCCCTGCTCAACCCGCAGAATATTCCGCTAATTTTCATGATGGTGTGCTGCTGAAAGGAGGACGCCATCAGGTCTCGCTGAATGCAGGGCAGAGTCTTGCGCTGAATTTAAACGGGCCCAATACGGTACCGGCCGACATCTCACCGGGAGATTATTTCCTGTGCGCAGTCATTGATGCCGGCAATAAGATAAAAGAGAGCAATAAAGAAAATAACTGTTCCTGCTGTCCGCTGAGAATTGCGGCATCGGCAGCAAAGCCCGATCTCGAGATAGCAGCGTTCCGTTTCAGAGGATGGGGGAAGTGCGAACCGAATCAGCCCATTTTTTATTTCGAGGTTACAGTAGCGAATGTCGGATCGGCCCCATCTCCCGCAATGCCGGACAAGGCCCTTGTTCAGGTGACGGACCTGCCGCGCAATGACTGGCAAAGCAGTGTCGGCCTGAATTCCATACCGCCGGGTGGTCGCCAGACTGTAGAGGTGCCTATCTACTATTACAGTAAAGACCCTGCTCACATGACAAAAGCAGTCCCACATCCATTCAGGGCCATAGTGGATCCTTTGCGCCTCATAAATGACCGCAGGGACAAAAATCAGATGTCGGATATCATCTATCTTGATCCGAGTTCGGTTTGCTCCGGAAAATAAACTCTTTATTGGTCCGCAAATTCCATCGTCCCGAAACATTCCGGCATATGGAAATTGAGTTCGGGGACCGGCTGCCACGAAGCCCAGTGAGGATGCGAAGTCTCGTCGCCGCATTTGTAAAAATTGGCATTCCACTCCTGCCCGCAAACATCACCGAGCGGCCCGGCATACCTTTCGAGAAGTGCGAATGGAATGAAATATTCGAGCATCCAGACGACCGGACCGGTGATCTCCGGCTCTACCATCCCTGGTAGTGAGTGGCGTACGGTGACGCAACTCGCTTCTTCTTCAGGAATCGGGACAAATTCTTTGAAACCTTCCGCTGTCCTTTCCGGATTTACGATATAGCTGCAAAGGAGCGCCCCGCCGCAATTGAATTCGAAGTTGAAGTATCCCTTGCCGGTTTTGGGCTTGACGAAAAATTCCACGCAGCTGTCTTTGTAAACCAGTTCTCCGTAGCGCGTGCGCACGCAGCGGACATACCGGTCTTCGACCCGGAATATTCCAAATATCCCGTCCATGTTATAAAGAAGCCTGGCGGCTGTTTTTGGCCGGTGCCCGCCCCCTTCAGGCCTGAAATGGACCAGCTCAAGCGTTTCCGCGCGCATCCACGCTGGACCGTCCCACAAACCTTTCATCTCAGGTGAAATCTTTGCAAATCCCACTTTATACATACAACTATCATACCTCAGCGTTTAATGTTAAATCTCGAATCTGCTATAATTAGCCGTTATCATGTCAAAGCTATTTCACCGAGGTAATTAATGGGTAATGAAGACCTTTCACAACTGAAGATCGATAAGTCGACCGCTGTAAGAGGACCGGCAAAGAACAAAAAGAAGCTCGTGTATATTTCGGCGGCGACCGCCGTTGCCATACTTTTATTGATCCTTTTTCTTAGCGGCATGCTGAGCCCGGCGGTCAAGGTGCAGGTCGCCACAATATCGCAGGTCTATCCCTCACAAACCTTCACACTTCTCAATGCGAGCGGCTACGTTGTTGCGCAGCGAAAGGCGGCCATGGCATCGAAGATTACAGGTCGCATCATCCAACTCAATGTCGAGGAGGGCAGCAGGGTCAGAAAAGGTGACGTCATTGCGCGGCTTGAGAATAATGACGTGACGGCAGCGAGGGACCAGGCAGCGGCCAACATGAAGGCGGCGCAAGCCAATCTGTTGAGCGCCAAGGCTAATTTCCAGGATGCATCGCTAACATTCACGAGAAACAAGCAGCTCG
>DATJOY010000075.1:0-11100 GCA_035506695.1 Dissulfurispiraceae bacterium | reverse complement strand
GAACCTATTTACCGCCTCAAGAAGACCTACAATTCCAGCGGATACCAGGTCCTCTACATCGAGTTCAGGCGGCAGTCCAAAGGCGTATTTATGAGCATAATATTTTACGCGGGGCAGGAAACGATGTACTATTTCTTCTTTAGCGTCGGAGAAATCGGATGGCCCCGGCATTCCGGCAGATGTATATGTATCGACCACGGGCAATGCCTTCGCCTCCAGCGTGAATTTTAAGATTAGTCAGACTTTGCTTTTATTTTACAGCAAAAAACAAACCTGTGTCAGCCGACCCTCAGTGCCTGCTTTAAAAAAAACTGTATTCCCCCTTTCACTTCCGCCGGTGGGGCATCGAGCAGTTTGTTTGCAACCGCCGCAATTTTTTTCGCGAAATTGCTGTTCGGATACATTGCGATGTATCCTTTTTGGGCAATGATCGCATCCTTGACACCGGGTTCAAGAGGAAGATATCCGAGATAGTCGATGGAGAGCGAAAGAAACCTGTCCGTCACGAGGGCTATCTTTCTAAAGGTTTCGAAGGCCTCCTTCTCGCTTCGAGCCGTATTTACAAGGATCCTGAAGGTTTGATCGCCGAAATCCCTGGACAGCACCTTGATCAGTGCATAAGCATCGGCTATAGATGTCGGTTCGGGCGTTACAACCACGATAGTCTCCTGGGCCGAGTTGCAAAAGAAGAGCACATTGTCGGATATGCCTGCACCTGTATCTATAAGAAATACGTCAGCAGTAACATCGAAATTTTCGAGCTCCGAAAGCAGTTTCAGCCTCTGTGTATCAGTGAGCCTTGTCAGCTCCCTCACGCCGGAACTCGCCGGTATGATCTGAATGCCCATCGGTCCTTCCGTTATGATGTCCTTCATGCCCTTGGTGCCGTTCAATACATGCTTCAGATTGTGTTTGGGGGTTATCCCCAGAAGCACATCGATATTGCTCAGTCCGAGGTCGGCGTCCATAATCAGCACTTTCTTGTTCATGGCTGAAAAACAGAGGGCCAGATTGGCCACAAAGTTGGTCTTTCCAACACCGCCCTTTCCACTGGAAACAGCTATAATCCTCGGTGCGCTAGTTTTCACAGACGCCTCCCGTAATAAGGCCCGCAATGTAATCGGGGGTCGGCACCCTTATGTCCTTCGGCACGTCGGGACCGTCCGTCACAAACGCCAGGGGGCGTCCGGTCAGCAACGCCAAGTTGTACAGATTGCCGTACTGGCCCGCCAGGTCGATCCTCGTAAACCCGATGGAGTCGATTGAATACGGTGCTGCATGATGCCAGGTTTTCATCGCCGAGGGCAAGTCCATCGAGGCGTCCATGAGAAAGCATTTGCTGATGGGAAACCCTGAAGAAAAGACCTCCTTTGTCTGCCTGAGGATGCGTTCATATTCATTCCCCGGAATATCTATGAGTACCGGTCCCCTGTCGGAATCCTTGTATATGATTCTCGGAAGCTCGCTCACATTTTTTGCAAATTTGAGGTCGCACTTCAGCTGCCTGGAAAGTTCCTTCATATATGCGACCGAGCTTATCCTTTGCGAATCGAGCGAGACCAGGCTCACATGCCTTTTATATGATGAAAACATATGGGCAACCTTGGACATCGTAGTGGTCTTCCCTATACCTGCGGGACCAATAAACATATAGCCCCTTTCCTCGGAAGGAACAGGCCGCTTGACCCTGACCTCCGACTTGATGGCATTGACAAGACTCCCGACGGTGTCACCGGACCGTTCCAGAAGGACCATCGCAAACTGGGAATCCACGCCCTGCTTCAAGAGCAAGTTGTACAACCCCTTTTTGTCCTTGCCTATCCTCAGAGCAGGAACGACCGGCCTTAATGTTTCCTTAAGGAAGCCGATTTCTTCCCTCAGACTGCGCAACTCACGCAGGATGTCCTCGCTCAGGGTAAATGATCCGTCCGGTGATATCTCCTGGCGGAACGTTTCTTCGGGGTCCCGAATCTCGTCAAGAGCTGCCGTCACCTCAACAGTATCTTTTTTCAGCAAGCCCATGGGGCCCTTCCTGAGGGTCCGGCTGGAAAGGATTATTGCGTCTGCGCCGAGTTCCTTCTTTACCATTTCTAGGGCTTCCTTGAAGTTATTACCAACGAACTTTTTTATCTTCATCCCTTCCTCCTGACAGCTCTTTATACTCAGTCGATCCTTATCGTGCCTATGGAATAAACCTTGGTGCCCGGTGCAATCTCTGCATGGGAAACCACAACCAGACTGCCTGTGATCCTCTCGGCCATTTTCTTGACGAACCTTCTGGTTGCAGGTGCGCAAAGCACAACCGGCTGGTATCCCTTGATCAGCCCGTTCTCGAAATTCTCCTTCATACTCGCTATTATCTTTTCCATTACCGCAGGGTCCATGTTGAAATATTGCACACCCTGGGGCCCGCTCTGGATAGCCTCAGTCATCAGTCTCTCGACCTGGGGATCCATCACAATAACGGACAGCGAACCGTCGGGGTTCTGAATCTGCTTTGTTATGCTCCGGGCCAGCGACTGACGGACGTATTCGGTCAGCAGGTCTGCGTCTTTTGTTATCGAGGCATAATCCGAAAGCGTTTCGAGTATCGTCTGAAGATCGCGTATCGAAAGCCTTTCCTTGAGCAGGTTCTGAAGGACCCTCTGGACCGCTCCCAGGTTCAGAAGACCAGGGATCAGGTCTTCCACTACTTTAGGCTGTGTCTTTGCCAGGGCATCGAGAAGTTTCTGGACGTCCTGCTTGCCGAGCAATTCGTGCGAGTAATTCTTTATCACTTCTGTCAGGTGCGTCGTTATTACTGATGGCACATCGACAACAGTATAGCCTGCCAGTTGCGCCCTCTCGACATCTTTTTCATCTATCCATACCGCCTGCAGGCCGAAGGCGGGGTCTTTGGTCGGTATGCCCTCGATCCTTTCCTTCTCGGTCCCAGGAGATATGGCGAGATATTTTTTCAGTATCACCTCGCCGGAGGTGACTTCCACCCCTTTGATCAGCACTGAATACGCGGTCGGTTTAAGCGACAGATTATCCTTGATATGCACGGGAGGGACGATAAAGCCCATGTCGGAAACAAGCTGCTTTCTTATCGCCTTGATCCTCGCAAGAAGCGGGGCGCCCGTTTCGACAAGCGGTATTAGTCCGTAACCGATTTCGAGTGTAAATGGATCGAGAGGCAGCAGCGATTCGAGGTCTTCGACCGGTTTTGCTGCAGCAACTTCCGGTGGCGGGGCCGCTTCCTCCTTTTTGATGCTTTGATTTACAAAGTATGCGCCGGTCCCGGTGATTGCGGCAATCATCAGAAACGGGACATGCGGCAGGCCGGGGATCAGTCCCAGTATGCCGAGTACGCTCGCTGCGGATGCCAAGGCTTTAGGATTTCCGAGCAGCTGTTTTGCGAACTCGGCCCCGAGGTTGGCTTCGGTAGCAGCACGCGACACTACTATACCTGCAGCTGTGGAAGTGATAAGTGCCGGGATCTGTGCAACAAGGCCCTCGCCGACAGTCAGGATAGTGTAGGTCTGTACCGCGTCGGACATTGCCATGCCCTTTTGAAGCACGCCGATAAGGAACCCGCCGATTATATTTATGATCATTATGATGATGCCGGCTATCGCGTCCCCACGGATGAACTTGCTGGCTCCGTCCATTGCGCCGTAAAAATCCGCTTCCCTGCTGATGTCCTGCCTGCGCCTTCTTGCCTCGGTTTCGTCGATAAGGCCTGCGTTGAGGTCAGCATCTATGCTCATCTGCTTGCCCGGCATCGCATCGAGGGTAAATCTTGCAGAAACTTCAGCGATCCTGCCTGAACCCTTGGTTATTACAACAAAGTTTATGATAACCAGGATTATGAATACTACGAGGCCGACGACAAAATTTCCGCCGATGACAAACTGTCCGAAGGCCTGGATGACCTTGCCCGCTGCCTGGGTGCCGGTATCACCGTGAGTTAGGATAAGCCTTGTGGAGGCGATATTAAGCGAGAGCCTGAGCAATGTCGCAATGAGAAGTACGGACGGGAAAACCGAAAAATCGAGCGGCCTCGATATATATGAGGTCACCAGAATGACCACTATCGCAAAAGTGATGCTGAACGACAGCGACATATCCAGCAGTATAGGCGGTATCGGGATGATCATCAGGCCGAGGATGATCATGATTCCCGCCGCAAGCAATAGATCGCTTCTTTTCTGAAGTTTCTCGAGCATCGATTATACCGTAATTATCTTTCCCTTCATTTTGTAAACAGCTGCCAGTATCGCAGCCACGGCCTTATAGAATGCCTCCGGTATCTCCTGATTAATATCCAGTGCATAGAGGGCCCTCGCAAGCGGTTTGTCTTCGAAAACAGGGACCCCGCTGTCCTTTGCAATTTCTCTGATTTTTGCGGCTATGAGATTGGCGCCCTTGGCAATCACACGAGGCGCACCCATCTTCCCGGTGTCGTATCTAAGCGCCACTGCAAAGTGTGTCGGGTTGGTGACGACTACGTCGGCGCGAGGGACTTCCTGCATCATCCTGCGGCGTGCCATCTCCCTCTGGATGCTCCTGATGCGCGCCTTCACCATAGGGGAACCCTCCACCTCTTTCTGCTCTTCCTTTATTTCCTGCTTGCTCATCCTCAGGTTGCGCGCATATTGCCAGCGCTGATAAGCAAAGTCAACCGCAGCGAACACGGTCAGCACAAGTGCCGATATCAGGACCATCTTCCTGATCTGGGAAAAAGAGAACTGCATAATGTTGGTAACGTCCATGTCGACCAGGAGCGGAATGCTGAAGACTTCCTTCTTAAGAATCAGGTAGAGTATCAAACCGAGGACCGTTACCTTGAAAAGACCTTTGACCGTCTCGTAAAGCGTATTGATGCTGAACATCCGCTTGATGCCCTGCAGCGGGTTGAGCTTCGACAGGTCGGGGCTCAGCGGTACGGTACTTATCAGGAAGCCGGTCTGAATGAAGTGGACGATCAGCACAACCATAAGTATCACTACAAAAAGCGGCAGCACAAGCATAGCGATGTGCATCGTATCCGCCCTGAAGACATTCATCACTGTTGTTTCCGTAAACCGCAACGTGACCGCCCTGTGCAGGGAGTTTCCCAAATAACCGAGTAAAGACGAAAAGAGTGCTCCGCCGAAAAGCATATAAATAAATATTGTCCAAATCGGCAGGAGCGAGGTCAGTTCCCGGCTTTTTGGGACATCGCCTTTCTCACGCGCCTTTTCGCGTCGCCGTGGCGTCGCTTGTTCGGTCTTTTCATCGAACTGTTCGGGCATGCTATCTCACCAGAATCATAACGGCATCTTTGATGTGCAAGAATGATTTGGCCATCACCATGAACGTCAGCCCCAGCGTAAGCGTCATAAAGATGATGCCTGCCCCTATCAGCAGCGGGAAGCTGACGAAAAAAATGTTTGCCTGCGGCATCGCCTTTGAGAGAAAACCCATCGAGAGATTTACAAGAATCTGCACTAGAAATATCGGCGCGGCTATCTTGAAGGCCAGCGGGAAAAACAGCGAATTCAGTTTGAGCACCGCTGAAAATATGCCGGCATAATTTACCGATGTTATGTCGAAGCTGCGCACTATGGCCTCTATGAACAAATGGTGAACGTCAAGAATGAAGAAAAGCCCCATACCCATAAGGCTGTAAAACAGGCTCAACTGCCCCAGTTCCTCTCCGAATTGCGGATTGAATACAGATGCCATGCCTATTCCCATAGAGATGCTCATCCACTGCCCGGCAGCCTCAATCGCGCCGAGGATGAGTCTCACCATAAGTCCGAGGGCGGCGCCTATGAAAAAGGCCTCGAAGACCGCCTTCAGCTGGTTGTCGAAATTCACGTTTACAACCGGTACAAGAAGGAGCGTGAGTGCAAGTCCGAGACCGGTCCTCACTATGACAGGTGTCGCTGTCGTCCCTATAAAGGGGATGAAGGCGATCATTACCATCACCCTGATGAAGATCGGGATAAATTTGTCGGAATATGCCGTCACTAAATTAGCGAATTCCATATCATTTCACGTAGAGCGGGATATTTTCGTATATGCCCCTCGTAAACCCGACGAGGACCTTGACGGTCCAGGGCAAAGTCAGCAGCAGTGTCAGAAACACCGCTATGATCTTCGGCACGAACGTGAGCGTCACTTCCTGGAGTTGTGTAATCGCCTGGAAGATGCTTATCATCACCCCGACAATCAGGCTGACGATGAGCACCGGACCGCCCACGAGAAGGACCGTCTCGAATGTCTGTCTCGCCATCTGGTTCAGCAATTCAGTCGTCATCTGAACCCCTCTATCAAAGAGCCTATCAGCAGCCCCCAGCCATCAACCAGCACGAACAGCAGAATTTTGAACGGCATTGACACCATTACCGGCGGCAGCATCATCATGCCCATCGAAAGCAGCACGCTTGCGACTACCATATCTATGACGAGAAAAGGCAGGTAGATAAGGAAGCCGATCTCGAAAGCCCTCTTCAGCTCCCCGATAGCAAATGCCGGGACCACGACCCTCATGGACAAGTCCATAGGTTTGGCAGGCCGTTCAGCCTTGGACATCTTCAGGAAAAGGGCGAGGTCTTTCTCCCTTGTCTGCTTGAGCATGAATTCCTTCAGGGGATCGGAGGCCTTGGCAAAGGCATCCTCTGCCTTGATTTCCTTCTTTGTATAAGGGACATAAGCATTCGTATAAATGTTGTCGATTACCGGGGACATCACAAAAAAAGTTACGAAAAGAGAGAGCCCTACTATCACCTGTGTCGGCGGCACCTGGGGTGTCCCGAGCGCCTGCCGCAAAAAAGAGAGCACTATGACGATCCTTGTGAAGCATGTCGTCATTACAAGGATAGCGGGAAGAAACGCAATTACCGTCAGGAAAAATAAAAGTTCAACTGGCGTGCTAAACCCGAACAATCCAGGTGCTGCGGGTGCAGGCTGGGCAAGAGCCTGGGATGGCATCATTACCAGTCCCACAGCAACAGCCATGAAGAAAACCGTGAAAAGTCCGCTGAAGCGGCCCCCGAAAAGTCCCTTCACGCCTGCGCGTGGTTCCGTCCGTTTTTCTTCGGACTGTTTTAGGGCTTCTTCAACTTCTGCCGGGTTCAGTCTGCCCAAAAGGGTTATACTTTCGTCCGCAACACCGAGGGCGACATAGTCTTTCAATATTTTTACCACCGCCACGCCTTTTTTGGGACCGAACGGCTGATAATGGACCATTTCGATGATACCCTTACCAGTGGCAATCCTACCCTTGAGATACCTCAGGAGAAGGTACAGCCCTCCAAGGAGTACCAGCAAAACTATGACGGCCTTTACAAGCTCGAATCCCACTTCACTTCCCCCTTATCGACAGACCGTTCAACTCGGTCAAGCCGTTGAAACTGTCAAACCATCAGGACTTTTTTGAACAGCTTATCTTAATTGCCTGACCCGTTCCGCCGGACTGATGATGTCCGTAAGCCTGATGCCAAACCTCTCGTTCACCACAACTACCTCTCCCCTGCCGATCAGACGGTCATTTACATAGACTTCCATCGGTTCGCCCGCCAGCTTCTCAAGCGCCACTACCGATCCCTGTCCCAACTGCAGCAGTTCCTGCACAAGGATCTTCGTCCTTCCGATGACAACGGTCACTTCGAGAGGGATGTCCAGAATAAAATTGATGTCCTTCGTCGCCGACTGGGCCGGTCTCTGCTCCTCAATTTCCGGGATATCCATATCTTTTACTTCGTCCGCCATTTTCCTCTCCTCTTTTTCCTGTACTGAAACTGTTAAGGTTACAATACCCTGTTGACCCTCAGGCCGTAAGAGCCTTTGAAGACGCCGAATTTACCGGTGAATTTCGGGCTCCCCTCAATGAGAATATCGATATCATCATCAATCCGGCGGTCAAGGACTATAAGATCGTTTGTCTTCAGATCGACCACCTTGTCCACGTCCAGCATGCATTTACCAAGCACACCCGTCACGAGCACCGGAATTTCCCTGAGCCTGTCCTTCAACCTTTCGAGCCACTTCATGTCCAGCTCATCCCGGTCTGCTGAAAAGGCGCTGTACAATTTTTCCTTGATAGGCTCTACCGTACCGTAAGGAATGCAGAGAAACGCTTTGCACTGCTTACCTTCGATCTCCAATACAAACTCGACCTTTATCACAACATCCACCGGCGTAACGATATTCACAAACTGGGGGTTCATCTCCGAACGCACATAGACAGGCTTCATCGGGAAGATCGCCCTCCAGGCTTCTTCCATGTCATCGAAAAACATCATAACAACCTTATGTATGATTTTTTGTTCAATAGGCGTGAACTCGCGACCCTCAGGTTTGTAATAGGACTTTCCGGTGCCGCCGAAAAAAAATTCGATGAGGCTGAAGATCAGTTGCGCATCGAATACCAAGAGGCCGAACCCGCGAAGGGGCTCCATCTTGAAGATGTTGATGCTGGACGGAAAGGGGACACCTCGCATGAAGTCGTAAAATTTTGTGATGGATACAGTGACGTTTGTGATGTCGACCATGCGCCGGATAGCAGCGGAGAGGGAAAGTCTGAAGTTTCGCGCCAGCCTCTCGTTGGCGATATCGAGTGAGGGCATCCTGCCCCTGACGATCTTTTCCTGTCCCGTAAAATCATATGACTTTACGCCGCTTGGTTCAATCCCCTTTTCTGTCTCGACTTCACCTTCCTGTATTCCCTTAAGCAGCGCATCGACTTCTTCCTGAGAGAGGATTTCATCCATTCCGTTTTCTCCCTACTGCATTACAAAATCGGTGAGGTAGACGTTCTTGACTGTATTGGGACCGAGTACCTGGTTCATCCTCGCATTGATCTCATCCTTAAGCTGCAGCTTGCCTTCCGGGGGGAAGAGCGATTCCGATGTCTTGCTCGTAAGTAGTGTAATGATCGCGTCCCTCAGCTGGGGGGATTTCTGCTTTGCCTTTTCCATCAGCGCCGGACCGCTGAGTTCGAGCTGAATAGAGACCTTAAGGAATTTCGGCCCACCCGGGTCGTTGAGATTCACCACGAAGGGATCAAGCGAAAACATTGCGCCCTCTTCTGCCTTCGTGTCCTCTTTCTTTTCCTTGCCGCCATGGCCTTTCATCAGAAAAAAGCCGCCTGCCGCCAGCGCGACAGCCACAACTGCTACGATAATAATCAAGATCAGCTTCTTCTTGCTTTTCTTGGCGCCGGTTTCTTCCTCCGGGGTCTTCTCCTGATCAGGCTCTTTATCTGCCATAATTCCTCCTCAAGCCGGAATATTGCTAAGACATAGTGATAGTAATACATTAACTTTTTAGCATGGACTATGCCAGAAGATATCTGTTTGTTTTATTAGGGTAATATTTTGCAGCGGGGTCAAGAAGATGACGGTTGGGCAGCCTGATGGCCACCCAACCGTCAAACAAATGAACTGTCGATTACTGCTTGATCGAGATCAGCAGGTTGAGGAGATCGTCAGTGGTGGTTATTATCTTGGTATTGGCCTGGAAGCCCCTCTGTGCAGAGATAAGGTTGGTAAACTCCTCTGCGAGGTCCACATTGCTCATCTCCAGCGTGTTGGAAAGTGTCCTTCCGAGTCCGGATGTCTGGGCCACACCGACCACAGGCTGCCCGGAAGTGCTGGACTGCGCATACAGGTTGTTGCCGATCTTGGTCAATTCAGTCGGAGCCGCGAATTTGGCAAGGCAGAGCTGTGCAAGACATCTTGTCTGGCCGTTAGTAAATACGCCTGTTATCATGCCCTTGTCGTCGATCAGGACATTCTTGATCGTGCCTGTGGCATATCCGTTCTGCGTTATACTGTTGACTGCAAAGCTGCCGGCCACCTGTGTCGTACCAGTTAAGTCAACAGTTATTGCGCCGTTTGCTACGCCGCCACCCCAGTTAAATGCGAGGGACCCGCTTGATGCCGCTGATGCTGGGGTCAGGACACCGGAGGTGTTGAATGTCAGGGCTTGACCTGTCCCGGCCTCCTGATATAATCCCGCAGAGTCCTGATAAACGTAATGGGCTGTCCATGTATTGGCTGCACTTTTTGCAAAATATACATTCACCTGATGCGCATTGCCCTGGGAATCATAAGCCGTAACTGTTGTGGTACTGTTATATGTAGTTGAGGCCGGTGCTGTAGCGCTACCCGCAGGAGAAACCCATGCTGCAGAAGCCGTTGCTCCCGAGTCGAGATTGACAGACAGGTTCGCGGTACTAGTCGCATTCGGCTGGCTGATGGCAGTGGCCAGAATCTGTACATTGCCGATTGTGCCGCTTACTCCTATACCGTTTGCATTGGCAAGATATCCCTGTAGAATGTCTCCGGATGGCGTCACAACATTGCCGTTCTGATCGACCTGAAAGTTCCCGGCCCTTGTATAATATGTGGCATTGCCGCTTGTGACCATGAAGAAGCCGTCACCATCTATGGCAACATCGAGCCCGCTGTTGGTATTCTGAAACGAACCCTGAGTGAACATCGGCGTAACACCGTTAACCGCGACTCCGCGGCCAACCTGGGAGCTCCCCGATAATCCCGTAAGTGTCTGGCTCAGGATATCACCGAAGGCCATACGGCTGCCCTTGAAGCCGATGGTGTTTACATTGGCGATGTTGTCACCGATAACGGACAGCTCCTGCCCGTTTGCATTAAGACCGCTTACTCCTGTGAAGATAGATGATAATATGGACATGACCTGCCTCCTTAAGTCGTCGCGCTGCTGACGGAAGTTATATCGCTGAGCTGATACTTGTTGGTGCCGACATATAAATAAATCGTGCCGGACTCTATTCCCACCTTACTGACCACGCCGCTTTTGCTGTCGGATGTTGTTATCTGTTTGCCGATCATGCTTGCCGCATTCGTGTAATTTTGCTGTGCGAGCAGATTACTCATATTTGTATTCATACTCGTCATCTGCTGAAGGCTGCTGAAGTTTGCAAGCTGGGCAATAAAATCAGTGTCCTTTACAGGGTTAAGAGGGTCCTGGTTCTTCAGCTGTGCGATAAGCAGATTCAGAAAATCGCTCTCCCCCAGGCCGGTGGTGCTGCTGTTGCTGGTGGTGCTGGTGGTGCTGTTGCCCGTGCCTGACGCGCTGCTTGCT
>DATJOY010000074.1:0-17568 GCA_035506695.1 Dissulfurispiraceae bacterium | reverse complement strand
TCATCGGGGAAGAGGCGGACCTCAGCAGTCTTCCTGCGGACCGAGTGCCCATTATCAAGCGGGTGATTCATGCAACTGCCGATTTTGAGTTTGCGCAGACACTCACTTTTCATCCTGATGCTGTAAGGACTGCCGTCGAATCAATCAGGGCAGGAAAAGATATTCTGACCGATGTAGAGATGGTACGCACCGGCATTAACAAGCGGCTCCTGTCAAAATGGGGCGGAAAGGTAATGTGCAATATTGCAGTGGCGCCCCCATGTGGTCGCTCTCCTGAAACATTAACAAGATCAGCGGCTGGAATTGAATCCGCGCTGAAAGAGAATGGAAATATAGGCATCGTCGCTGTCGGCAATGCGCCGACCGCTTTACTGAAGACGATCGAGATATTGAATTCAGACGGGCGGCCCAACAGGACTTCTTCTTCAAATATCACAGTCATCGGCGTTCCGGTCGGCTTTGTAAAGGCCCTTGAGTCCAAGGCCCTGCTCGCATCGCAATCTTTTCCATTCATTACCAATCTGAGCAGGAAGGGCGGCAGCACTGTCGCAGTTGCGATTATAAATGCCCTGCTGAAAATGGCTGAAGAGGAGAAATGAAAAGGACATCTGTAAATGCGGCAGTCTGTGTAATTTCCTTTGCCGCACTGATTTTTATGCTGCCCGCAGAAGCATCGGCCATGCACATTTCCGAAGGGCTTCTTCCCTTCGGCTGGGCGGCATTATGGTATGCCGTTGCCATGCCTTTCGTCGGCTACGGACTTTACCGGTTGAAAAAGATGTCTGAACTTGATCTGTCGTTCAAACCGCTCGTCGGACTCATGACAGCCGTAGTCTTTATTATTTCATGCATGCCCATACCTGTGCCCACTGCAGGCACTTGCTCACACCCGTGCGGGACCGGCATAGCAGGCATCCTTCTCGGACCACCCGTAAGCATACTGATTGCTGCGGCTGCACTCCTGATCCAGGCACTCCTCCTTTCCCATGGCGGCCTGAGCACGTGGGGGGCCAACATTGTTTCCATGGGTGTAATGGGATCGTTTGCAGGATACGGAATATTCAGGGCATTCAGGGCATTGAAGATACCCTTGTGGATTGCTGGTTTTTTTGCAGGGTTGTTCGCGGACTGGGCCACATACCTGGGCACCTCGCTCATGCTGGCTGCAGGCATAAAAGGTACTGAGCCATTTATGCCGATTTTCACCAATATCGTGATCTCCTTCGTACCGACACAATTGCCACTTGGAATTCTCGAAGGGGCAATGACTGCGGGAGTGGTGGTCCTTCTGGCCAGAAAGCGGCCCGACCTCCTTGTGAAGATGGGAGTGATGAAGGCCGGGGAAGTGGTATTATGAAAGAGCGGAAGATGTATCATGCGGGAAAGAAACCGGAAAATATACCTGTGTTCAGATTATTCCTGGTCTGTTTTCTGATTTCGGCATTTTTCTCATTATCTGCATTTGCAGGGGAAAAATGGGCCGGGGTCGATGAATCAGTAGTCGAAAAAATCGCCAAAGAGCACGGAATGGAAAAGCGGGAGCCTTTTATCAATACCGATCAGGGAGACCTGCTCCTCTTTGTCTTCCTGATTGCAGGCGCAGTCGGTGGTTTCGCAGCAGGTTATTACTGGCGAATAATCATGGTCGAAAAAGCACCTAAAATAGATAAGAATGAACGAACAAAGGAAGGAAGTTAGCGCTGAACAAGCTGTTAGCACTCAACTCCGGCGACCTCGGCGCAGATATAAAACGGCATGCAACCATTTTCGGAACATTGTAAGAAAGACCACCTGCTGTCGCGTACGGATGCGAGAGTCAAGCTGCTCGTAGCAATTGTGCTGCTTCTGCTTGTGTTGAGCTATAAGGGTTTTGTCTTTCCGCTGGTCATGTCAATCCTGGGGTTCGGCTTCTGCCTCGGAATGAAGGTCCCTCTCCGGGTCTTTGTCCTCCGTTTTTCCGAGCCTTTTTTCATCGTACTGATACTGGTAGCACTGAAATGTTTTTTCTCGGGCAGCGACGTCATGTTTTCATACAACTTGCTTGGCCTTGAGCTTACAGGGCACAAGGATGGCTTGATCGACGGTCTCATGATCGCCTGCAGAATTGCGGGTGCCGTATCCATTGCGGCTGTACTCGGATTCTCAACCCCGTTTACCGGTCTGATGGCGGGCCTTTCATGGCTGAGAGTGCCGAAAGACTTCATTGAGATCCTCATGTTCGCATACCGGTATATCTTTGTGCTCCTCGAAGATGCCATGGTCATCTACAGCGCCCAGAAAAACAGGCTCGGCTATTCCTCCGTGAGGCGCGGGCTGAACTCCTTCGGCACGCTCGCGGGATCGCTGACACTCAAGGCCTTCGAGAACAGCCAGAACACCACACTGGCTATGATGCAGAGGGGATATAACGGGGACATGCCGATGCTGAAACATCAGCCCTTCAGGGCGTGCGAAGTAGCATGCTCTCTCGTCTTCATTATTTTTATGGGAGTGCTATGGACGATGTGAGGCTGTCGGTAAAGATCGATGCATTTTCATATCCCGACGCAACGCGGGTGCTGTCGGCAATTCATTTCGATGTCCGGAAAGGAGAGTTCGTAGGCATCCTCGGCTCCAACGGGTCAGGCAAGACTACACTCCTTAAGGTTGTAGACGGGCTTCTGAGAAGTTTTGAGGGAACTGTGCTGCTGGACGGCGTCGATATCAGGAAGCTCTCGCCGCGGGACATTTACCGCAAGGTCGGACTGGTCTTCCAGAACCCCGACGACCAGCTCTTTGCGCAGAATGTTTTCGAAGACGTGGCCTTCGGTCCACTGAATATGGGCTTCGGTGAAGAAGAGACATCGAGACGGGTAACAAGCGCCCTCGCTGATGTGGACATGTCCGGGTATGCCGGGAAGCCCATACACAATCTCAGCTTCGGCCAGAAAAAAAGGATATGCATCGCCGGGCTCCTTGCAATGGGCCATGAGATACTGCTCCTGGACGAACCCACTGCCGGCCTCGATCCGATGGGTGAATACAGGATGATGCACCTTCTGAAAAAATTGAATGTGGACAACGGCGTGACCATTATGATGGCTACCCACAGTGTCGATCTCGTGCCGCTTTTCCTGAATAAACTCTTCATCCTGAGCAAAGGATCGGTCGCAAGGGGCGGCACCCCGGAGGAAGTATTTACAGCGCCTGAAGAGATGTCACACGTCAAACTCAGGCTGCCCCATATCGCGGAATTAATCCACAATCTGAAGCACCGGGACGAAGTACCGTTTGAAAAAGTACCCCTTACCATTGGGGAAGCAAGAAGGGAAATCTTGAGAGTCATCTCGAAACCCAAAGGGTAGAAAATGCGAAAAGGTTACGTTCATATCTACACGGGAAGTGGAAAAGGAAAGACGACCGCTGCGCTCGGGCTCGCACTGCGCTCTGCCGGGGCCGGTCACAGGGTATTCTTCGCGCAATTCATCAAGAAGACAAAATGCAGCGAGCACAAGGCACTGGAACGCTTTTCAGACCTCGTTACGCTCAGACAGTTCGGCACCGGTTTCATCAGGGGAGGCAAGATCACCGAGGTGCAAATCAAAGCTGCGGCGACCGGCATCGAAGAAGCAAGGAAGGCGATCTCCTCTTCCGCATACGATGTCGTGATCCTTGATGAGATCAACATCGCAGTTCATTACGGGCTTGTCGCAGCTGAAGATGTGCTCTCGCTTATTGAAGCCAGGCCGTCACACGTGGAAATCCTTCTCACAGGCCGCTATGCCGACAAGCGTCTTATTGAAAAAGCGGACCTTATAACCGAAATGAAGGAAGTCAGGCATTATATGAATAGCGGCGTCAAGGCTAGAAAGGGCATCGAGTTTTAGATGGGGAGGAAAGGACTTCGCTCGGGATACACTACCGGTGCATGTGCGGCTGCAGCGGCCAAGGCGGCTGCGCAACTATTACTTGTGCGGGGATACAGCAATACGCCCTTGCTTCCCGTGGCGGGTACCGAAATCCCTTTCCCGGACGGCACCAGGGTGACCTTTACCGTCCACCATTCAGAATACAACGCGGATGACCATACTGCATTCGCCTCCATTATCAAAGATGCCGGCGATGACCCCGATGTCACCAACGGCGCCGAAATCTGTGCCGAAATAAAGATAGCTCGGAAGCTCGGGAACGCTGAAGTTTCGGCGCTTCCGCACTTCCAAGCTTCCGGGCTTGTTATCAAAGGAGGAAAAGGTGTCGGAATCGTCACAAAACCGGGCCTCGCTATTCCAATCGGAGAACCTGCAATCAACCCCATTCCAAGAAAGATGATTTCAGATGCTGTCTCTGAAGCTCTATCTGAAATGGCCGTCCGCTCTTCCGCGCCTCCGAGCTTCCAGCCTTCCAAGTTTGTAGTCGAAGTGACGATCTCGGTGACAGACGGCGAGCAGCTTGCAAAAAAGACCCTCAATGAAAGGCTCGGCATCACCGGAGGCCTGTCGATACTCGGCACAACCGGGATTGTGCGGCCGCTTTCGGCGGAGGCATGGACGGCGACCATCTCTTCATCCCTGGATGTTGCGAAAGCGATGGGCAGGGATGAGATTGTACTGTCCGCGGGCAGGACTTCCGAAAAGGCGCATATGAAGAAATACGGCCTGCCGGAGGAATCGTATGTGATGATGGGCGATTACCTCGAGTTTGCCCTTCGAGAGACTGCGCGAAGCGGTTTTTCGAAGATCAGCCTGTGCGCGCAATGGGCGAAGATGCTCAAGATAGCAATGGCGACGCCGCAAACACATGTAAGACACGGCGCAATAGATATTGAAATGACAATCAGCTTCCTGAAAGGTTTGGGGCTGGATTTTTCGAAAAGCAGTCCATTCAACACAGCCCGCGAGATATTCGATTACATACGAGACTATTCGGCATCCTCCCTGCAGCAATACGCAGGGGTCTGCAACGCCGCCAAATCATATGCAGCCGGCATCGCAAACCCCGCCGAACTTACTGTGCTTCTCGTATCCTATGATGGAGATATAATAGCGCGGAGCAAGTGAATCCGGTCATTTGACAATCCCGCGCACTCCGCAAAACTGCGAATCTATTTAATCTTCTTTTTTACGGTCTTTGCTGCAGCAGCAACTTTTTTCACAGTCTTCTTTTCAGCAGCCTTTACCTTCTTGACGACTTTCTTCTCGGTAGACTTTGCGACCTTGACCGCTTTCTTGGCAACTTTCTTTACAACTTTTTTTGCGGACTTTGCCACTGTCTTGGCTTTCTTGACGACTTTCTTTTCCGCGGCCTTCACAGTCTTGACTGCTTTTTTCACTGCCTTCTTCGCTACTGCCATTATGCAACCTCCCTGATCATTGATTGAATGATTATGTCGACGAACATCGCCCTAAGCAGAATTATCGCCGAATGCTCGTCTTATTGTCAATGAAAATTATGCACAAGATCAAGTGTTTATTCATTTCCTTTTTTTTGTCTCACCTCTTCGGAGGCTTATTTATCAAGGCTTTGAAGGTCATACCGGCCTTATGCAGAATCATATGTATTTTTCTCACTTCACAAAGTTTCCGCTAAAAGCTTACAATAAAGCGTCTTTGCAGTGCCGCCGTCCGACTGAAAAAAGAGCGGACAGCGGATGCAGGGCTGTCCGATAACGATGTTCTTAATAAATGAGTTATATAATTCAAAAGGAGTATTGATGAAACAGGCGGGAGAGGGAAACACAATCAAAGTCCACTACACCGGCAGGCTGGATGACGGCACCGTATTCGATTCCTCCAGGGAAAGAGAGCCTCTTGAGTTCACAATCGGCAGTGGTGGCATTATAAAGGGCTTCGAGGACGGCGTAATGGGAATGGCCGTGGGCGACAATAAGACAATAAAGATCCCTTCGGACGGTGCATACGGCCCGTATAGGGACGATCTCGTGATGAACGTAGACAGGGCACAGCTTCCACCCGACATAGACCCGGTTGAAGGTCAGATGCTCTCGCTCCGGCACCCCAATGGCGGATCGATAGATGTGATGATTACGGAGGTGACCCCTGATTCGGTCACTCTCAACGCCAATCATCCGCTTGCCGGAAAGGACCTGACATTCGACCTCGAACTGGTAGAGATTTTGTAGATATACCACTTTAAATAGAATGACCCATTTGATAACATGTCAAAGATATACGTTGTAGGCATAGGCTACAAACCGCTCGGGAAGAGGGCTGCGGACCTGGTCCTGAACTCCAAGACCATCCTCGCGTCATCCAGGCTGTTTGATGTGTTTAAGAGATATGAAGAGTACGAAGCTGTCAGGGAAAAGGTCGTGGTCATAAACAATATTGACGAGACAATCTCCTTCCTGAAGACGTCTTGCATGAATGATGAGACGGCACCCGTCACCCTGCTTGCTTCCGGAGACCCGATGTTCTTCGGTATAGGCCGGCGGGTGACCGAAGAGATAGGGGTGGATATGGTTGAGATCATCCCCGATCTTTCGAGCGTCCAGCTTGCCTTTTCCCGCATAAAGAAACCCTGGGACGATGCGCTTTTGATAAGCCTGCATGGTGGGCCGGTTCCCGGCAGGAGAAGAAAACTGGAATACGGTCTTTATGACCTGCCCGCCCTTCTTTTGAAGCATGGCAAAATAGCGGTCCTGACAGACAAGGTGAATAATCCCGCGGAAATCGCGCGTACGTTTCTCAACACTGAATCGATTTCCGGGGACTCAAGCAATGAAATCAGATTATTTGTCTGCGAAAAAATGGGCTACCCTGACGAGCATATCACCGATGGGTACGCGTCCGAAATCGCAGCCGGGTCATTTTCCGATCCCAATGTTGTGATCATTATGCGCAGCGGGAATGTGCTGGATCATGAAAGCGCTTCTGTGCCCGGTCATGACGGCGAGGGTTTTGGATTGACCGAAGACGAAATCATTCATTCACGCGGCCTCATTACCAAGGATGATGTGCGCGCGGTAACCCTGCACAACCTTCGGCTGCCTCCGACAGGCGCATTATGGGACATAGGCGCAGGGTCCGGCTCGGTATCCGTAGAAGCAGCACTCATCCGACCGGGGATGAAGGTGTTCGCCGTGGAGAAGGACGAAGAGCAGATCAAGAACATTCATGAAAACATAAAACGTTTTAGGGTGCCTAACATCAGCGTCCTTCACGGTGCCGCGCCCGAGGTATTAGGCGGCCTGCCCGCACCCTCAAGGGTTTTCATCGGCGGCAGCGGGGGAAGAATCGGAGAGATAATCGAAGTCATCGGAAGCAGGATGGAAAGTGGGATTATCGTGATCAATGCGGCAACTGTTGAGACATTTTCAGTCGCTGCCGAGGCGCTCAAAAAGGCGGGGTATGCAGTCAGCGTGTCCCAGGTTTCAGTCTCAAGGATGAAGGCGCTCGGCGAAAACCATTTCTTCGCTGCCCAGAACCCTGTCTTTGTGATAAAAGGTCAAAGGCAGGCCTGATTTAAGGGCGTTGCCTCATTAAAGAGGTTTCGGCTTTACCTTGCATATGATCGATGCTGCATCGCGAAATACATAAATCCTCTCGATGCCGTCAGGAAGGGCTTCCCTGAGTTTCAAAAGAAGGTTGCGGACCGCCGGATCGCAGTCTTCATTGAATTCGATATAGATCACGCCGGCATAGCATTTGTTGACCAGTTCATTTTCGATCAGGGCCTTCAGACATTCCCCGCCCTTGCCTGACAAGGACGACGTGATCTTGGCGAGCGAAGAAATAGTATCATGATCACTTATGCCGACAAGCAGGTATGGTTTCTTGCCGTATTTGACGCAATAATAATGCCGTTCCTCCGGAGGCAATGCCCAGACAAGCCGGTTGTTCTTCCGCTTTTTAATTTCCGAAGCAGCAATCTTTTTCTTTTCCGTTGTGAAGGATATCAAAAAACCCTTGAAGGCCTTTGGATCGGACTTCTCCACGGACTTCATCAGTTTGTCCGCTTCCAATTGGGAAATCGGTTCGACAATAACGTTGCCTTGTTTCGACATATGTAAATTGTATCATAAACACCCCGATAAAAAAGCGCCTGCGGCAATGCAGAAATAAACGCTTTTATAATGCGCGCTTTTCTGTTATCCTAAGCTCCATGGAAGAGATGACCGACAGCAACGGTCCGGTTGAGGTCCCAGTAGACGGCATGCTCGACCTCCATACCTTCAATCCCCGAGAAGTAAAGGAGCTGCTGCCGCACTACCTTGAAGAGTGCCGGGAACGCGGCATCTTCGAAGTCAGGGTGGTTCACGGCAAAGGGACCGGCATGCTGCGTGAAACCGTTCATTCGCTGCTTCGGAAATTGCCCGGCATCATTTCATTCAGGCTCGCGGACGAGACATCGGGAAGCTGGGGCGCGACAATTGTGATTCTTGCACCTCGGACGGCCAATCAGGCGAACAGGCCCAACCCGTAAACTCCTCATTCTTAGGCTCGCCGCACATCTTGACTGCCTGGTTAATGTTGATAATCTTTTCTTAGACAAACAATTATTGCGAGGTTCCTTATGGAAAACGATATCAGCAGGAGGGATTTTATCAGGAGGGCAGGCATCGGCACTATAGGTCTCGGCTTCGGCGTGTCGGTATTCGACAGCGTTTATCAGTATGCCGAAGCGCTGACTGAAGAGGAAAAGCACGCAATGCTGATGAAGGGCACTGTTAACTTCATGGGCTTCCGCGCCAAAGAAATAACACCTAACTCTGAATTCTATATCACGACATATTCAGACCGGCGGCCCAATATCAACGCCGACACTTTTCAGCTAAGAGTTGAAGGACTGGTAGGCAGGCCGTATGCCCTCACCATTAAAGACCTGAAGGCAATGAAGGACAAGACCGAATTCGTAACTCTCGAGTGCATAGGCAACCCGGTCGGTGGAGATGCAATAGGCAACGCATTATGGGAGGGCGTGACGCTGAGAAAAATCATCGATACGGCATATCCCAAAGCCGGCATCGTAAAAACTGTATTTTATGCCGCGGACGGATACAGCGACAGCATACCTTATGAATTGTCTCTTTCCGATGATGTTTTTCTTGCCTACGGAATGAATGATCAGCCGTTGCCGCTGGAGCACGGATATCCCCTCAGGGCAATCATTCCCGGCATCTTCGGAATGAAGAATGTGAAGTGGCTCTCAAAGATTGAACTCGTCAATTACGACTACAAGGGATACTGGGAAAAGGAAGGATGGTCCGACAGTTCCGTGATCCCGGCGATGTCCGAAATCCTGATGCCTATGAATGGCAGGCAAATCCCTGCAGGCAATTACGTGATTGGGGGGATCGCTTTCGGGGGCCGGCACGGCATCAGCAGGGTCCAGATATCGCTCGACGACGGCAGGACCTGGAATGAAGCCTCGCTCAAAAAGCCTCTGTCCAATTGGTCGTGGTCACTATGGAGCTACAACTGGGACCCCGGACGAAAGGGTAATTACACCCTCAAGGTGCGTGGGATCGACAAGGCCGGGAAGATTCAGGAATCGGGCTCTCTTTTGCGGCTGATAACGAGGAGCTATCCGGACGGTGCAAGAGGACTGCACTCGCTAGATGTAAAGGTCATTTAGCTATCGACCAACTGTGCTTAGAATCGCCCCGTCCTTCATCACAAGCAACCGGTCGGACAGCCTTGATGCCTGCTCTTTGTCGTGAGTGGTCATGATGACCGTCACACTTCTTTCCTGTTTCATCTTCTTTACAATATCTTCGATTATCGCAGTATTTTTCTGGTCAACCGACGCTGTTGGTTCATCCAGAAAAAGTATCTCAGGCTCGATCACAAGCGCCCGCGCGATGCCGAGCCGTTGCGCCTCACCGCTCGAAACGGTAAGTGCGTTCTGCTCTTTCTTGTGCGCCAGCCCGACAAAATCGAGCACTTTATCGACTCTTTCTTTTGCCTCCTGTCCTTTTATCCCCCTTATTGCAAGACCGTAGGCGGCGTTCTTAACAACCGTCGTATTGAATATACCGACCTTCGGCAGCACGAGCGTTATCCGGCGTTTCAGTGCCAGGTCCTTCGGCGTTTGTTTGCCAGCGGAAATAAAATTGATGTCGCCGCTGTCCGGCTGCTCGATGAGCGCGCATATGCGCAGGAATGTAGACTTTCCGCACCCGTTCGGACCGGTCAGCACATATATGCCGCTTTCCTCAAAAGAATATGAGCAGTCATGCAGCACCGCGTTTCCGTTGTACCCCTTGAAGATATTGGATGCGATCAGTTTCAGGTTCACCGCCGACTTACCGCCATTCCCTTCTTCTGCACGAGATGAAGCACCACATTGATGATCAATGAGATGGTGAGGAGAATAATCCCGAGCGCCAGCGCGAGTTCAAAATTTCCCTTGTCGGTTTCCAGGGCGATGGTCGTGGTCATCACTCTCGTGTATCCTGCGATATTGCCACCAACGATGAGTATCGCTCCGACCTCGGCCATGACCCGCCCGAATGCGGCAATCACACCTGACATGATCCCGTATCGAGCCTCTGTTACAACGGTCCATGATACCTGAAAGGGCGTCGCCCCGAGCGTGCTCGAAGCCTGCCTTATGACACGGTCGACCCCGGCAATGGCCGAATGGCTGATCGACGCGACAATAGGAAATGCCAGGACGCTTTGGGCGATAATCATCGCCGCCGGTGTGTATAACAGCGCCAGGAAGCCCAGGGGTCCGCTCCTCGACAGAAGAAGATAAATGAACAGGCCCACTACCACAGGTGGCAGGCCCATGAAGGTGTTGAGTATTGTGATGGCGGATTCCCTCAGCGGAAACTTGCGCAGGCCGAGGAGTGCTCCGACGGGAAGGCCGGTTACAGTTGCGATGACGAGCGCGCAGCCCGACACCTTGATTGAAAGGAGAATAATGCCGAGCAACTCCCTGTCAAGATGAAATATGAGAGATATGGCCTGTGAGAAACCCTCTATAATTGATGACATCTTTTATAATAACTCATAACGGAAATGTGAATTCAGCGATTACCCGTTAACGACGCATGAGGGCGGAAGAGGCAGGATATATCCGTGCTGAATTAGTCTTTTATTTCTTTCAGCTTCCGTTTAAAACTGAAAATAATCTGTGATTCTCAGTGCTTGATTGCCCTGCCGCTTGCGCGGCCCCTGATAACCCAGACATCACGGATATATCCTGCCTCTTCTGCCCCCGAAAGAATATTTACACTGTCACCCTCTTGCAATCATTTGAAATCAGCTATTTTACTTCGCGTTCGGAATGAATAGCGGGTTGCCGTTCTTGTCTTTGTATGAGGCTATCACATCCTGGCCTTCCCTGGAAATGAGCCAGTCGATGAACTCCTTCGCTTCTTTATATTTTGCGTGAGGGAACTTCGCCGGATTGACGGCCATTACGCCGTATTGATTGAACAGCGTCGGATCACCTTCAAGCACTATCACCATTGCAAGACGGTCCTTGTCCTTTGTGGCGAGCCAGGTGCCCCTGTCCGTGAGCGTGTACGCGCGCTTTTCGTCGGCTATCCGCTGTGTCTTCTCCATTCCCTGCCCGACTTCAAGATACCATTTCTGTCCCTTTGGCTCGATGCCGGCTTTCTTCCAGATAGCCATCTCTTTTGTGTTGGTTCCTGAATTGTCTCCGCGCGAGACGAACATGGAAGACGCGGCTATCTTCCTGAAGGCCTCGACCGCGGACTTCATCCCCTTTATTTTGGCCGGATCATCCGAGGGACCTATGATCAGGAAGTCATTGTACATTACATCGTGACGGTCCACAAAAAATCCTTCCTCAACTGCCTTCAGCTCCTGCTCCTTAGCGTGAACGAAAGCGACATCCGCATCCCCTCTTTTGCCCATTTCGATAGCAGCACCCGTACCACGAGCAACAACCTTTACCTTTATGCCCGTCTTCTTCTCGAATATCGGAAGTATGTAGCCGAACAGCCCAGAATTCTCCGTGCTGGTCGTGGACGAACAGATTATCTCGGAGGCTGCATAAGAATTCACCGCATTAAATGCCGCCGACAATACGATTACCATCAGCACCGCCAACACCACAAGCTTTCTTGTCATGAATGAACCCTCCCTTGTATTTGCTTTTGCCCTAATCATCATATCGCTTTGCATATTCGGCATCATTGTAGAGCCCTTCGCCGTACTTGTCCCTGCCGAAATCCCTGATGATCTGCTGGCCCTTTCCCGAAGATACGAAATCGATGAACCTGACAGCAGTCGCCGCCCCGGGTGTTACCCCTGGTGGTTGTACCAGCGTATGATATGTGTTGATGAGGAACTTGTCGCCGCGGAAAAGGATTTTCAGGTTGGGCACGCTCATCCTCTCTGCCGCCCACGTGCTGCTGTCGGTCATGAAATAGCCTTTTTCGCGATCAGCCCTTTTTAATGTCGCAGTCATGAAATCCTTTGTGACGATATACCATTGGCCCGAAGGAGCGATTCCCGCCTTTTGCCAGACATCCATCTCCTTTTTGTGAGTGCCCGAGTTGTCGCCCCTCGAAAAAAATTTCGCCCCTGCTGCAGCAATCTTCCGATATGCTTCTGCAGCGCTCCCAGTTTCCGCTATCTTTGCAGGATCGCCGGCCGGCCCGACAATATAGAATTCGTTGGAGCCTATAAGCACTCTTTTCGTTGCCCACCCCTCCGCAATAGCCTTTTTCTCGGCTGCAGGCGCATGCACCATAATCATATCTACCTTTTTCGACCTGAGAAGAGTGATGGAATCTCCGGAACCCGCCTTGATCCAGCAGAGGGTTGATTCATTTTCTTTGGCAAACTCCTCTCCGAGCACTTTTAGAATACCGAGTTCTCCGGGGCTGCCGGTGGCCAGCGAAAATCTGCCGGCGCCTGCACCGTAAAGTTCACTGCATCTCTCTTCCGCAAAAGATGCAATCGGAAACAGCAGGGTAATTACCGTAACCAGCAATAATGTTCTTGTCGCGTTCATGGACCGTCCTCTTTGGGCAACATAACTTAGAGTTCTTCCGGCAGAGATGGATACCTGCCTTCGACAGGCAGCACAAATCATCATTTGGAGATTTTTTTTGATACCACTGACAGTGGAACTGCATCAGGATAAAAAAGATGCGCCCCGTGTTTCATATATTTTGCGATAACACCCTGACCTTCACAGGAGGTAACAAAAGCAATGAAGTCCATGGCCTCCCTGTATTTGGCATCCGCAAACCGGGCAGGATTAGCAGCTATGACACTGTACTGATTTTTGAGGGCCGGGTCTCCCTTGAGCAGGACCTTGAGCTTGACCTTCGATTCGTAATAGAGGTACGTCCCCATGTCCGAAAGCGTATACGCCCTTTGCTTATCTGCAACCAGCAGGGTGTCTCCCATTTTGCTGCCGGTCTCAAAATACCACCCCTTGCCTTTGGGATTGATGCCTGCATCGTCCCATATATCAAGTTCCTTGATATTCGTCCCGGAGTCGTCGCCCCTCGAAACAAAGCAGGATGCGTCCGATTCGGCGATGCGATCAAAGGCCTCAACTGCCATTGTAAAATTCCTGATGCCGGCAGGATCTTCCACAGGGCCGAGTATGACAAACGAATTATGCATGACCAATCTCCTGTTGACGCCGTATCCTTCTGCAACGAATTTTTCTTCCCTGAACGGGTCATGGACAAACAGCAGGTCTGCTTCGCCTTTCTTAGCCATCCGTATCGCCTTGCCTGTACCGACCGCTACCACTTCCACCTTCAAGGAAAGTTTTGTCGATTTTTCGTAGGCAGGCAGCAGGGTGTCAAGCAGGCCTGAATTAAGGACGCTTGTCGTGGACGCAATCACAAGTATTTTCTTCTTCCCTGCCATGCTTAAACATAAGTCCCTGCAAGTCGGCAAGTCAAATTCTTTTATTGCATAATATACATGAATTATTTTCATATATATTTGACACGCTTGTTCAGACCCTTTAGAATATGACCCATGGAAGACCACAGGCTGCAGGCGTTCTGCCTTGTTTACGAAATGAGGAGTTTTTCGAAGGCTGCTGCAGCGAAGTTCATGACGCAGTCGGCAATGAGTCACCTCATAAAAAACCTCGAGGACGAACTCGGCATTAAACTTTTCAGCAGGCAGGGCAAGATGGTATCTCCGACGCCTTCCGGCAAACTATTTTATTCCCACGTAAAAAAAATTCTCGACCAGTACAGGACAATGAGAAACGCCATATATGCAGCGGCCAATATAATAAGGGGACCTTTGACCATGGGAGCTACCACAACCATCTCTACATATCTGCTCCCGCAGGTCTTTTACAGCTTTTCGCGCAAACATGCGGATGTAAAGATAGAACTTGCGGTATCGAATACGGAAAAAATCATCGACGACCTAAGGGAAGGCAGGATCGAACTGGGCATTGTCGAAGGAGGCATTAAAAGCCCGTTTATACACTCCGAGGTCATCGCTGAAGATGAGATCGTTATAATCGCGTCCGACAACAATCCGCTGACTGCACAGAAAAGCATCTTGATCACCGATCTGATGTCGCAGGATTTCATTATGCCCGAGCCCGGTTCCGGCACGAGGGAATTTGTCGATGACTTTTTGAAAGGACTCGGCATGCCCGTGGAAGACCTGCATATAGCCATGATCCTCGGCAGCACCGAGCTCATCCTGCAGATGGTCAAATCGGGAGTCGGTATATCTTTCGTCTCAAAGTGGTCGGCCTTCCAGGCGCTGAAAGACGGCTCGGTCACACAACTGCATGTGCCCGGCAAGAGGCTCAAGCGAAAGTTTTACCTCATCCGCATGGACAAAGAGCCTGCCACAATCGCCACGAAGACCTTTTCACAATTCATAAAAGAGTACCGGTTCTTCGCACCCTTCTGACGCATTTACCTCACTGCGCTTGCTTTTTCGGTTCGATATGGCACTTGTCGCAATCGGTAGCTGCGAATGCATCTTTTTCGTTATGACAGACACCGCAGAATTTTCCGTCGTACAAAGCGTCCATATTCATTTTCTTTGCGCCTTTTTTCATGGGCCATATGCCCGTGTGGCACTTCTTGCATTCAAAGACCTGCGTGTGAAATTCATGGCTGAATTTGACCGGGGCCGCTCCTGCAGGTTTATAGACAATGGCTGCCGGCACCGGCGGCTTTGCATGGCAATTCGTGCAGGTTGTATAAGAGAATGCCTTTTTGCCGTTATGACAGGAAAAACAGAGCTTCCCGGCTGAATGGTCGGCAAAAGATATTTTCAACTCCTCCTTTTTCATCGGGAACAAGGCCGTATGACATGTATTGCAGCCGAAAGCAGCCACGTGAATGCTGTGCTGGTATTTGACTGCTGAATCACCCGTTCCGAATATAATCGGTCCCTGCGGATACAGGCCTTCCTGATTCCTGTGACAAGCCATGCAGTTATCATCAGCCGGCGGGTTAAGTTTCTCGGCCCGCTTCTGTGCGTGACAGTTGAAACAGATTGTCATACTCGTCCGGTAACCCGTGATGCCGCTGTGCGAAATCCTGGCATGGCAGTCTACGCAGTTGATACCATTTTCATAATGCTTCTTGTGATGCGGATCAACTTTAGCGGTGGGTCTGACGCCCTCTTCCAGGATATCGGGCAATCCCCGCTGTATTCTGAATTCAGGGTTCTTAACAGTGTCGACAAGCCGGAAGTTAATGCCGATCGACATGATCCTGCTGCTCCTTATTTTTTTGTTCATGGCGTCGGAGTGGCAGAAAAGACAGATATCGTTTCTTACAAGCTTGGCCGCATATTTCGGATCTCTTGCGCTCATAAGTACATGCATCTTATGCTCCGGTCCCTTGATGAACTCACCGTAAACATCATACAGACCGCCCATCTTTGCGCGCATGTAACCTACAATGCCCGGATCTCCGTGGCAGTCTAGGCACTTTACGCCGGCCTTTGCATGAATCGACTTCTCCCATGTAAAGACTTCTCCCAGAGGGCCCGGTTTGTCGGAGGGATGGCATCTCTTGCAAAAGGATGGGTCGCTCGAAAAGTGCAACGCCTCAATACTGACAAAGGTAAATAATGCAATTAGCCCAAGGATGATAAGGATTGTAAGCTTGGGATTCCCGGTTACAAAGTTTCTTGCCTTTTCTTCGAGCCTTTTGAGCCGCTGCCACATAAGACCTCCAAAATAATCAGCTATTAATTATGACCCCTCACAGGTGTCTTGAGTTCAATTTCAGTAACTATCAATAATACCAATTTCCGATAAACTTTTCAGCGGTAATTTTTTCATACCGGCGATCACCCGGCAAAACCATGTAATGTTTACACAAATTATATAAAAAATATACAACCTTTTTGTCCCTTAAATCGGGGTACAAATAAAATTTATCTTTTAATTCAACTTCATCCAGAATACATTAGAGCAGGCATTTTTCTTGCTCTATTTTCAGAGATTATTCCAACGGTTTCAGGGGATAGGTCAGCCGGCTGATAAGCTGCCCCCCTCCCTTCAAAAAACAGCTTCCCCTGAAACCTCCTCCATTTTTTTACGAAAGGTTGATGATGAAGACTGAAAAAAAAATACCGGACAAGCAAAGACTGATCCAGATTCTCAGGTACCTGATAGATATTCATCCCATAAAACCGGTACACAAGGTCAGACTATTTTTTATATACATAGGGCTGCTGGACCACTATCCCGGCATCATCTCATACAGTCAGCTGCATGCCATATCCAAGAGAAGAAAGACCCCTGAACAGATCGCCGAAGCCATAATGCTTATCCGGAACCAACAGACATAATTCACCTTATCTGTAATTTTCTTCGCAGCATAGCCTGAAGTGTTTGAATCAAAGCACACCGCCTGAGTTTTCATGGCTACGTTTCACCGTTTCAGACATGTTGTGTTAATCTAATTGCTAACGATGGACATCCGGGCAATATCACTGCAATCCGGCAGCAGCGGGAACTGCATATATGTTGAAACGTCGGGCGTTCGGCTCCTGTTCGACGCGGGCCTCAGCGGAGTGGATACTGAGCGCAGGCTTGCCGCCCATGGCCGCAACATAAGAGAGGTGGATGCAGTCATCATTTCGCACGATCATTCCGACCACGTCCGCCACGCCGGAACATTTCAGCGCAAATTCGGCCTGCCGCTTTACATTACACGTGATACGCTCGATGCAGCACTCGCGCGGCACAGCCTTGGACGATTGTCTGACGTCAGGCATTTCAATGCCGGGGAACCGATCCGGATCGAAGATGTGACTATACGGACAATACCAACCCCTCACGATGGTGCGGACGGTGTTGTTTTTGTAGTAGAGTGCTGCAATAAAAAACTGGGAATAATGACAGACCTGGGGCATGTCTTTGATGGACTGAGGCGTGAGATTCCATATCTTGATGCGGTATTCATCGAAAGCAATTATGACCCGGCCATGCTGTCGGCAGGTCCTTATCCATCATATCTGAAAAAGCGTATCAGTGGACCGCGGGGGCATATATCGAACGTCGAGGCAGCCGATCTGCTTTTGTTGGGCAATCGTCTTAAATGGGCATGCCTCTCCCATCTTTCACAGCATAACAATTATCCTGCGCTGGCGATCAAGACCCACCGGGCCATTCTGCCCGAGTCCC
>DATJOY010000073.1:0-12972 GCA_035506695.1 Dissulfurispiraceae bacterium | reverse complement strand
CCGGCCATCCTTTCCGGCAAGACACTGCATTATAAGCTCTTCACTCTTGTGCCGGGTATCGAGATAGCCTTCAGGGCCGACGCATTCAGCCTGCTCTTTGCGCTTGGCGCCGCATTCCTCTGGATCGTTACCACGTTCTATTCAATCGGATACATGCGTTCATTGAACGAGCATGCACAGACCAGGTACTTTGCATGTTTTGCAGTATCGCTCTCGACGACCATGGGAGTGGCGTTTTCGGCCAATCTTTTTACAATGTTTCTTTTTTATGAAGGGCTGACGATCATAACTTATCCTCTAGTTAATCATAAAGAGACCGAGGAGGCGAGGGCAGGCTCGCGCAAATATGTCATTTATCTCCTTGGTGCCGCTAAAGTCTTTCTCATCGCTGCAATAGTGCTGACCTATAACCTGACCGGAACGCTTGATTTCAGGAAGGGCGGGATATTTTCGCCTGAAATAATCTCTGCCCATCCGATGCTGCTCAGCGCAATCTTTTTAATGTATCTCTATGGCTTCGCAAAATGCGCGATCATGCCGGTGCATGGCTGGCTGCCTGCCGCAATGGTTGCACCGACGCCGGTGAGCGCATTGCTCCATGCAGTTGCGGTCGTCAAAACAGGCGTCTTTACGGTCTTGCGTGTCGTCCTGTTCGTATTCGGCACAGACACGCTGAGGACGCTCGGCGTAAACAATGTGGCAATTGCGCTGGCCTGTTTTACCCTGCTGATGGCATCCGTTATTGCGCTCAGCAGGGACAACCTCAAGGCGCGACTTGCATATTCAACAGTAAGCCAACTCGCATATATTGTGCTCGGAGGAGTGCTCCTCGCCCCGGCTGCGGTCGTCGGCGGCATTTCGCATATCACAATGCATGCGTTTGCAAAGATCACACTTTTCTTCTGCGCGGGATCGATCTACGTTTCTGCCCACAAGACAGAGATTAGCCAACTGAGCGGTATAGCAAGGAAGATGCCGTGGACCATGACTGCCTTTGCCATAGGGACGCTTAACATGATCGGGGTCCCTTCGGTCGGCGGATTCGTGAGCAAATGGAACCTCATGCTCGGCGCAATGGAAATTCAGAGCCCGGTTGTGCTTGGCGTCCTGCTGGCCAGTACCCTGCTGAATGCGGCTTATTTCGTGCCTATTGTCTACAAGGCATTTTTTGAAAAAGAGGCGGAGGAGCAACACGACCATCATGACGAACATCATGGCGCGGTCATCCGTGAAAATCCGCTTATGGTCGTCCCACTGATGCTGACGGCCATGGGGACGTTTGTCCTAGGCTTCTATCCGGACTTTGTACTGACGCTTGCGCGGGAGGTTATCCGATGAATATCTTCGAGCAGGTCCTTGAAAACCCAAGACGCATGAAAAAAGTAAGACGGATATTCTATATTTGCCTTGCTTTTATAGTCTTAGGCGAAGTAGCGGTCGTATACCTGCTCCACGCAGGTCACGGCCATTTCTTTTTTGAAGAATTTCCGGCATGGGGTTCTTTTTACGGACTCATTTCATGCGTACTCATAATAGTTGTGTCAAAATGGATAGGGCACGCCTTTCTCATGAAGAAAGAGGACTATTACGATGATTAACTGGGTGCATCCGGGACTGCTCCTTATTTTTGGCGCATTGCTGATTCCGCTGCTGAAAGGCAGACTGAAGAGAGCCTGGCAGATTGTCCTCCCGGCGGCTTCGCTTGCTGTGTGCGTGCTGATGCCGCAGGGGATATTCGGACAGGTTGATTTTCTTGGGCTGCACCTCACCTTCGGCCGGGTGGACAGGCTGAGCCTTATTTTCTCCTACGTATTTTGCATCGCTGCCGTAATCAGCATGATATATGCCCTGCACGTGAAGGACGACGGACAACACGTCGCCGCAATGATCTATGCTGGCAGCGCCCTCGGAGTGACCTTTGCAGGAGATTTCCTCGTACTCTTCATTTTCTGGGAAGGCTTGGCCTTTTCATCAGTCTTTCTTGTCTGGCTCAACCGTACGGACTCTTCATTGAAGGCAGGGTTCAGGTATCTGCTGATTCATGTGTTCGGCGGGATATGCCTGCTCGGCGGGCTTGTCCTTCATTTTGCCGATACGGGATCGATTGCCTTTAATTCGATGATGCCGTTTGCCGGAGGACGCGCCTTTTATCTGATCCTGACCGGCTTCATTCTCAATGCGGCAGTTCCACCGCTCGGGGCCTGGCTGCCGGACGCTTATCCTGAAGCAACTGTAACGGGTGCAATATTCATGACTGCATTTACGACCAAGTCGGCGGTATATGTGCTGATCCGAGGATTCGCCGGCACGGAAATCCTGATCTGGCTCGGCGCCGTCATGGCGATCTACGGCGTCGTTTATGCTGTTCTCGAAAATGATGCCAGACGCTTGCTTGCGTACCACATCATCAGCCAGGTCGGGTATATGGTATGCGGCGTCGGGATAGGAACGCAGCTCGCATTAAATGGTGCAGCGGCACACGCGTTCGCCCACATCCTTTATAAGGGCCTGCTGTTCATGGGAGCGGGGGCGGTGCTTGAGATGACAGGCAAGCGGAACCTGTCTGATATGGGCGGCCTTTACAAAACGATGCCGATTACAATGTCGCTGTATATGATCGGAGGGTTTTCGATATCGTCAGTTCCCCTCTTCAGCGGCTTTGTAAGCAAGGCCATGGTCGTATCCGGGGCAGGCGAAGCGCATCTGATGATACCGTACCTCATGCTTACACTTGCTTCGGCCGGTACTTTTCTGCATACGGGCCTAAAGCTTCCTTATTACATGTTTTTTGCGAAGGATTCCGGTATCCGTACCAAGGAACCGCCCAATAATATGCTGGTTGCAATGGGCCTGGCAGCATACCTCTGTGTCGTCATAGGTGTACTTCCGCAGGTCTTCTATTCCCTTCTGCCCTATGACGTGCCTTATGTTCCATATACATTGCAGCATATTTTCGGCACACTCGGCATGCTTGGATTCACGGCACTAGGCTTTTTCATGTTGCTTAGAATGCTCGACCCCGAGCCAACAATCAGCCTCGACACCGACTGGTTTTACCGGAGGGCCGCGAAGGCATTCATGGCGGTTGTGCGGAAACCCATAGCCGACTTCGAGTACCGGGTAGTCGGCGAGGCCTATGATCATATTATCCGCGCAGCTGTTTTCTCGGTGTCGAAGCTTGTCAATTTAATCGAGACCGGTGCGGCGCAGCCGGCAGTTGATGCTGTAGCAGGTGGTACGAACCGTATGGGCGCTATTTTACAGCGGCTTCAGACCGGCAGGGTCCACGATTATGCGTTCGCGATGGCTGTCGGTATAGTCGCGTTGGCACTGTCATATGCAATATGGTGGGGGATGTCATGATAAATCTTTTCAGCGATTTACACGCAGCGCCGATGATCTCGATTATGATGCTTGTCCCTGCTATCGCAGCCTTGTTTCTTCTTCTGCCCATGTCTTCCCGCGCAGTGCGGGTCTTATCGCTTTGCGCCACCCTGATTACTGCCCTTTTTTCGCTGCCGCTCTGGGAACTGTTCGACAAGTCAACCGCTCAAATGCAGTTCGTAGAACGCATCCCGTGGGTTGATTTGTGGAACCTCGAATACAGCGTCGGCATCGACGGTATAAGTTTGCCGCTGGTCCTTCTTACCCTTCTCATCAGTCCGGTATGCGTGCTTGCATCCTGGCAGGGCATCACAACCCGTCTGCGTGGATATTATGCATGCCTGCTGCTCATGGAAAGCATCATGCTCGGTATTTTTGTTTCGCTCAACCTTGTTCTCTTCTTTTTCTTCTGGGAGGCCATGCTCGTCCCGATGTACCTGCTCATCGGTATGTGGGGGAGTGAGCGCGGACGGGTTGCGGCCATGAAGTTCCTGCTCTTCACGCTTGCAGGCAGTATCTTCATGCTCGTCGGCATTGTGGCCATCTTCCTGCTTGGTGGCCGGACTTTTGACATAGCTGCGCTTTCGAGGTCGGGTCTTGCACAGTCAGCACAGATATGGCTTTTCATTGCATTCTTTATCGGTTTTGCGGTAAAGGTCCCTGTTGTGCCGTTTCATGGCTGGCAGCCTGATGCCTATGCCGAAGCGCCCACAGCCGCGACTGTTATCATGGCCGCAGTTCTTGCAAAAATGGGGACTTATGGCTTTCTCCGTGTCCTTTTTCCTTTTTTCCCGTATGCCGCACAAACATTCCTCGAACCGCTGCTTGTAATTTCACTGATCACGATCCTGTACGGTGCATATTGCGCGCTCGCGCAGCAGGACCTGAAGAGGCTTATCGCTTATTCGAGCTTAAGCCATATGGGATTTATTCTGCTCGGAATTGCGACTCTTAGTAGCATCGGTATTCAAGGCAGCATAATACAGATGATCAGCCACGGTGTTATTACCGGTGCATTATTCCTGTGGATCGGCACTGCCGAGGAACGTTTCAAAACGCGCATGCTCAGGGATTTTGGCGGGCTTAGCAGGGTTGTGCCCGTATCTGCAACGGTTTTTACCGTGCTGGGCCTTGCCGCAACCGGCTTCCCGGGCATGAGCGCTTTCGTGGGTGAATTTCTTATACTGAGCAGCGTGTTCCAGGGTCATCTCATTATAGGTGCAACGGCCATCTTTGGTGTTGTTCTGGGAGTTGTCTATATGTGCTGGGCGTATTACCGGATGGTGCTGTTCAATCCTTCATCTCTGTATCCGCAGGGGGTTGGTGACCTGGGGCTGCGCGAAATGATCTTCTTTATGCCACTCGTAACTGTTGTTTTAATAGTGGGAGTTCAACCTGGTATTCTGCTGGAATTAATGCGCTTTTCCACAGACCATCTTGTGATGGCTCTCCATAGCGTCAATGCAGTTACACATGTTGCGGGGGGCCTGCAATGAGCGAACTCAGCATTCTTAGACCCGAGATTGTTCTTACGCTCAGTATGCTTTGCATATTTCTTGCCGGGCTTGCCATACGCAGTAAGGTTGTGCTGGGCCTTATGACGATTGCTGCAGCCGGAGTGACGGCATATCTCGTGCCCTCGGTATCAGGTTCGGGATTTGACGGCATGTTCATCGCAGACGCATACGGCACTTTTTTTAAACTTCTTTTCATGCTGACCCTGATACTGGGCGCAATGCTCGGAATAGGGGCACCCGTGATTCGAGAGCGGCATGCATCCGAATATTTTTGTCTCCTGATGCTTGCGTCAGTCGGGATGATGTGCATGGCATCCGCCGGCGATATGATTGTCCTCTACATAGGACTCGAACTTATGTCCCTCAGTGTTTATGTACTGACCGGATTTCATCGCGAAAACCTTTTTTCCAATGAGGCAGCCATGAAGTATCTTCTGCTCGGTACCTTTGCTACGGCCATTTTGCTCTTCGGCACGGCAATAGTTTATATGCTGACGGGCTCGACCAATATTGCCGCCATCGCCGCGCATATGACAGCGGGCGGGAACGGCGGAAGTCCGCTGCTGATGCTGGCGGTGCTATCGATAGTGGTAGCCTTCGGATTCAAAGTCGCCGCTGTCCCGTTTCATATGTGGGCCCCCGACGCGTATCATGGAGCCCCGACTCCTGTGACGGCCTTCATGTCGGTCGGGCCCAAGGCGGCGGCCTTTGCCGCATTCGGAAGAGTATTGGTTGACGGATTCGGCCCCGCATTGGCTGTCTGGACACCTGCGATTACAGTCCTCGTTGTATTGACTGTTGCAGGCGGCAATCTGCTTGCCCTCCGGCAGGACAACGTGAAGCGCATGCTCGCCTATTCGTCGGTCGCACACGCGGGGTATATGATGCTCGGCATGCTAGCGGGGACCCGCGTCGGCATGAATGCCGTGATGACATACCTGGCAGTGTATGCATTCATGAACATGGGTGTTTTTGCAGTAATGCTCATGCTCGAAAACGGTGAAGAGAGGTCGGCATATGCAGGGCTTGCAAAGAGGCAGCCATTGCTTGCCATAGCCATGCTTATCTTCCTTTTTTCCCTTACGGGTATTCCGCCTGCAGCCGGTTTCGTCGGAAAATTCCAGGTGTTCCTGGCGGCGGTCGGGGCGGGCCATACTGCGCTCGTTGTAGTTGCGGTTATCTTCAGCGTAGTGTCCGCATATTATTATCTCAGGCTTGTCGGTACCATGTTCATGAGCGAGGGGGATGAAAGTGTTGCCTGTTCGACATCGGGCGCCCTGATATTAACAGTTGCAATCACCGTCGCGTTTGTCCTGCTTCTCGGTATTGTGCCGTCTCTGGTGCTTTTCGGCTGATGCGGCAGGACCGCTAATGTTGCAGTGCCTCCGGGGGGGGGATATGAAATCAAAGCTGGGCGATGCATTGTTGTCGATCATAAGTAACCGGCAGACAGGTCAATTGGCCATAACCCTCAAGGGGATTGGTCAGCATTGCAATATCTTTTTTTCTGATGGAAAAATCAGCAATATTGTTTGCGGCAATCAGCCCGGAAAATCATTTCTTGACTTGCCGGGCCACGGTGAAATCTCAGAATGCTTGTTTATCCCAAATACAGCAATGAAGCAACCTCCGGAAGAAAAAACGCGGCTTAATGAGACTGGGCGGGCATTGGAATTATGACATGGCGTATGCATAATAGTGGCATCGGGAAAGGGATTGTCGAGGCGGATACCGAGATATTATCAAAATGAGCTGTGTCCCTGATTCGATTTAAGGGGGGGAGAAAACCGTGAAGTCTTTATTGGGCGATGTGTTGCAGTCGATTTTAAGAGGTCGGCAGACAGGGCAGCTTGCAATTACGCTTAAGGGTGTAGGGAATCACTGCAAAATCTTCTTTAGCGAGGGCAGGATCAACCACATGGTATGCGGCAGGCAACTCGGAGCGGCATGTCTTGACACGCTTATTGCCGGCAATATCTCCGAATGTTTCTTCATCCCCGACCTGAAGACTAGCAATATCCAGACGGCCGGATTGGAGACGGAACAGGTCATCAGGGAATTAAATGAACGGGGCGTTACCGTGGAGGTCAGGGCATTCCTTCTTGACAAATCTGGGGCTTCGGCCGCCGCGATACAGAACAGGGCGCCCATAGCTGCCGGTGCAACGTCTGATATTCTCAGGATACAAGAAGGCCTTAAGGCAGCACTTGTTGACCAGCTCGGTCCTTTCGGCGCCCGCATATTTACCAAGGTTGTGGAAAAAAAATGGGGTGTTATGTCGCCGACCAAAGAAGATATTTTGAAGCTTGTTGATCTTTTGAAGGACGAAATAGAGGACGAAGAGGGGCGCAGGGAGTTTCTTGCCGAAGCCGTCAAATATATTCGTTAAAAATTGATGTAAATATTCAAGGGGGGGTTATGAAAATACCTGGGTTCAAGATTGGCATCAAGGAAAAAACAATTATACCGGTAGCAATTATTCTGTTGGCTGCTCTGGGGGGGCTCGCAGTATTCAATTATTTTTCGCAGGTCAGGATTCTTAATCACGAGGCGGAAGATTCAATCCGGGCGGCAGCTAATTCAACGCAAAATATCATAAATGAAAAATTGAAACAGTACCAGCAGCTGGCAGCCTTTGCAGCCGGGATGCCGACACCGACAGCTGCATTTGATCGCGGGGACCGGAAGCACCTCATTTCCGAATTCTTGACTGTGTTCGGCGATCTCAAGAAGGATTACGGTGTTGCGCAGTTCCAATATCACGTCCCTCCTGCAACGTCCTTTTTGAGGCTGCACCAAATTGAAAAATATGGCGACGATCTGAGTCAGATTCGTCAAACGATTGTTTATACCAATCAAAACAGAAAAGGCACCCGGGGTATTGAAGTCGGACGCGGCGGTCTCGGTCTGAGAGGTGTTATGCCGGTTATATACCAAGGGAAGCATATCGGCTCCGTAGAATTCGGAGGAGACCTTGCGCCTGCCATTGATGAGGCGAAGCAGGTATTCGACATAGAGCTGGGTGTAGTGCTGTTGCCGACTGCTGAGAGTGCTGCCTGGCCGGAATGGCAGAGCAGGTCGAAGAAGATCGGCGACAATATCCTATTCTATTCTACGAAACCCGATCTTGTCAGCGGGTACCTAACGCCAGACATGCTGAAAGATGCGAAGACTAAAGGAGACCAAATCCAGATTTCAAGCGGATACACAGGGGGCAAGTATTATCACGTGGCCCTGACTCCGCTTAAGGACTATTCAGGCAAAATCATAGGCTATCTGTCAATCTTCAAGGACAATACCGAACTCCTCTCAAGAACCAGGACAGTGCTTATTATTAACCTGTTTATTTACATTACGCTGCTGGGTTTCATTGTATGGGCTATACATAAGAATATAACCAGGGCGGTAATAGACCCTGTAATCAGGCTCACAGCAGCTTCCGACAACATCTCCAAGGGCAAGCTGACGGAAAAAATCGAGATCAAATCTGATGATGAAATCCAGGTGCTGGCCAAGTCGATAGACCGGATGCGCGTCAGCATGAAAAAGATGCTTGAGGAATTGGACTGACAAACCGAGCGGGCAGGCGAATCGGTAACCCCCCCAGGGGGGAGGGCAAAAGGGGGCAATGCATTGCCTCCTTTTCAAATTATCGTTAAAAAACTTCGGAGGGGAAATGAGTATCAGGCGTCTGCTCTTATTAGTGAATATGGTGATAGTTGCAGTACTTGGTGTAATTCTTTGCGTCTTCCTTTTGAGCAATAACAGGACCCAGTCGAACGTCCAGGCGATGATACATGTCGATCAAGCTCTTTTGCTCGACCTGAACGACATGTACGCCCAGGGACTTCAGACGGAACAAGCCACGCGCAATATAGTGCTTGATCCTGAGGATCCAAAGGCGAGGACCAACTATCAAAAAGCCCATGAAGAATTCCTGAATATAAATGGGGAAGCGACTAAATTGGCCAAGGGAAAGACGCGCGAAGAGCTTGATAATATTAAAGCCATGTGGGCTGAAGTCAATGACCTGAAAAAGCAGGTCCAGGACCTTGCAACTGCCGGTAAGAGGGCGGAGGCGGTCGCGCTGCTGAAGCAGAAGGAAACACCAAAATGGCGGAACCTCAAGGATATGCTGCTTAGAATAACAAAAGAACAGAAAAGCGTCTTCAGGGAGAGAATCGAAGAGAACAAGAAAGAGAACATGCAAAACACTTTTATTCTGATAACGATAATAATATTGTCAATTGCCGGAATATCTGCTTTTATTCATATAATACAGAAAAAGGCATTGTCTGCGATGGCAACTGCTGTGAAGTGCTTTTCTTCTATCGAAGAGGGAAATCTGAAAGAAGAAAATGCCATTTCAGACCAGCGCAATTTCCTGAAAGAAAGCTACAACAAGATACTCAGGACACTCAGGGCTACCATAGTTGAAGTCAGTGAAGTATCGCACAAGGTGACGCAAAATGTTGATTTGCTTGCGGGCAAGGTCAACACGATTTCCGATACTGCAAAGAATGAGCTGGCGCAAATCGATCAGGTGGCGTTGTCCGCAACCGAAATGTCGCAGACTGTAATCGATTCGGCAAAGAATGCCGCCTATGCCTCTGAAATGGCAAAAGAGGCAACGGATATAGCTGACGGCGGTAAATCTGCAGTCAGGAAAACTGTTGACGCAATTGTGGCAATTGCGGATTCGGTTAGAGAATCGTCCCGCACCATCGAAGAGCTCGGCAAATGTTCCCGTGAAATAGGGAAAATAGTAGGGGTAATTACCGACATAGCTGACCAGACAAATCTTCTCGCCCTGAATGCGGCCATTGAAGCAGCGCGGGCCGGCGAACAGGGAAGAGGATTTGCGGTTGTTGCTACTGAAGTAAAAAAACTGGCTGAACGTACGTCCAAGGCCACCTCTGAAATCGCGGAAAAGATACGCGGGATACAGGGGCAATCTTCGTTATCTGTCGAAGCCATGGCAAAAAGCAGCCGCTATGCCGAGGCCGGGGTTGCACTTGCCGACGAGGCCGCAAAAGGTCTGGAAGAAATAGTCCGTGCTGCACAGAAGGCCATGGATATGATTCAACGGATAGCTGCTGCAACAGAAGAACAATCAGCTGTTTCGGAGGACATATCGCACAATATGGAGAACATAGCAGGACACTTAAACAGCACAGTCAAGATGATCGATGAGTCCAGGCGCATCATGGAAAGTCTCAGCTCGGACGCAAAAGAACTGGACCGCAACGTAAGCTGGTTTAAGGTGTAATACATCTTTAAGTAGCATGCTTCCTCGGTGCACATGTACGAAGCTGGTATCAGGTGACCTTGCCTTTTCCCGGACGTTTACCCATTCTGATTCGCTTGTAGCTTGAAAAGAAGCATTGGTATAATAAACTACCGGCAGGCAGATGAATATGGAACACTTTATCTCAGAAGCCACACGCAAGGCAATCATTGATCATTTCAGGACCTCCGGAATCAAATGGAATGGCCGGCTTCAGGATAATCAATTCCTCGGCAGGTTATTCGATCTGACTTCTATGCCTTCGACGGACCACCGGGTATGGAATGCAGACAGTGACATCATTCAGCATCGGGTGATCTGGAAAGACTGGAATGATGACTGGTTATTTACCGATCGGCGCTTCAACCTGTTGAATGAATCTGATGAGATATTCCTGCGATTTCTGTGCGAGACGATTCATCCTCTGGTGCGACCTGACACAGAAGAAGCCTTCTACTTGGCAGAACATTATAACCTCAGACTTGCAGTGGACGGATGGAGGATAGTAGAGGTGGGGCGTATTTCAGGCAAGCCGGTATTCGGGCATGAGCGGGCGGACACGATATCCCCGTTTGGAAGAGCACACAACAATTGATATGCTTCATCTCAGGGCGATAGAAATCGGATAAAACATGTACGAACCGAACCATTATTACAAATGCAATAGATTGTGACGTAGAAAAGGAAAGGATTTACTATGTGTGATGCTAATGGCAAGTGTGGTTCCTGCTCGGGGACTGCTTCTATTCCAGGGGGAGGCAAGGTCCTGACATATAATATTCGCATGAACGGTTTCGGCATACTTTATTCATTCGCTGACTCACCGTCATTTGCATACACGGCAGGAATCGAAGAGAGTTGGCACCATCCTGAGATTATTGTATTTGGATTAGATTACGAGTCGTCCACTCGCCTGATTACTGAAGCAGTCGAGCTCATCAAGACAGGCACCTTTTTCCCAAATCAAATCGCTTATTACACGATTGGCGATGTAAAGGTCAGATTTGTTGAAGTCGCTGCCGGTGTCGCATTGCAGTACCTGTGCGAAACCGCCGCATATTACGGCGAAAAAAAATTCAGGGTGCTGCAGATGCTCTGGCCTGATGGCCAGGGCCGCTTCCCGTTTGAGCCTGAGTGCAGCGTTGAGGTGAAAAGGACCCAGCCTGTAATCTCTGAACTTACCCGTTCCTGATATTGCAACTGTAAGATATATCCTCCGAAACGTCCCCAGAAAAGCATATTTTTATTGCGGAATATAACGCAATGGGGTAATATTTGTGGGAAAGGGTGCAAACGGTCCGGCCCATTCGCAGTGCGGGAAATTCTTTCATACCGGAGGGTGGTCATGGCAAAGGGACTGCGGTTCTGTTTAGTTCTGATTTCAATACTACTTTTATCTCTGGCGTTTTCAGGGTTGCTCTCATCGGTGGCAAGTGCGGCACAGGCGGCAGCCGGCGACAGTTTCACGCTGGTCCGGATCGAGCCTGCTGAAGACGGCAAGACGGTCTTACTGCAATGCTCGGCTGCCTGCCGTTATGAGGACCTGAAGGGCAAGCTTTCCCTCCGTCCCTTTGCCGGCATCAACTGGACCGCCGGTTATCAGCAGGATGAAAAAACGGTCGTCTTATCGGGCCGTTTCAGGAAGAAGATAAGTTACACTATCGTTCTGCCGACAGGGTTCAGCTCCGGTGGGCGCGCATATAAGGCAACCCTGACCTCTTTTCAGTTCGGCAACCTGCCGCCAAAGATCGAATTCGCCGATGACCGGACAGTAATCGAGCTCAACAGCCGCCAGATGCTCCATGCCTCGCTCGTGAACGTCGACGAAGTTGACTTCAAGGGCCTCAGCCTTCCCCCTGTCATGGCACCTCTGGCACTGGCCATGACCGACGTTAAGGAGGATACCGGCACGGCAAATACGGCTGCAAAACCGGCTAAGAAAAAGAAGCGCGGCAGAACATCCGCCAACGAAAAGGAACAGGTCAGGACGTACACAAAATCATTCGGCGAGCTTGCAGCCGATCTCGAAAAACTTTACAAGGACCTCCGTCCCCGATTCGAGGACCGCGGGGTCTCGCCCGTCTTTCTGGGTAATTTCGTTCAGGACAGCCAGGTCCTCTTTTCGCCCCGCGAAACTGACCAGCGCAGGCAATTCTCGGTCCCTCTCTCCTTCCGCACCGAAAAAGAAAAAGGTGCCATCGAGCTGGTTTCACTCTCAGGTAAAGACAGCACAGGACGGGAGGCCGCAGCTGTACGAATATTCCGCATCACGGACATCGGGATAACATATAAGATTTCTGCGGAAGGATTGCTTGTATGGACCACCTCTGTCGGGACCGGCAAGCCCATTGCCCGGGTCCGGTGCATAGGCTATCTCAGGGACGGCACCTTTGCCGACCTCGGATCGACCGACGAGCAGGGCATACTCGTAACAAGTGTAATAGACTCCAAAGGCCGCATTATACTTCCTTCGATGACCGCCAAACCGCTGCCATCTCCCGCTCCCTCCGACATAGTTGCCGTCCTGGCCGGAACAACGGACGACGCGACCTTCGTTGCAATAGACAATTCAACAATCCTCAATCCTAAGGGTCTCGACAGGAGCGATCCACGCGAAAAGAAATTCCAGGTGCTCAAAGGTGCTGTCTTCACCGAGCGCGGAATGTACCGACCGGGCGAAAAAGTGCATTTCAAGGGGACGGTCAGGGAATACCGCAATAAAAATGTAGACCTGCCGCTGATAAAAAAGGTGAAGTTCACGGTCACTAATTCGAAAGACGAGAT
>DATJOY010000072.1:0-35837 GCA_035506695.1 Dissulfurispiraceae bacterium | reverse complement strand
TGTCATGAGGGAAGAGGGAGAGGTGGCTGTCAGGTGCGGGTCCCTTTACTGCCAGGCGCAGGTGAGGGAAAAGATTGGGCACTTCGCTTCACGCGGGGGCATGGACATTGAAGGCCTCGGGGAAAAGAATGTGGAACTGCTTTATTCGCGCAGGCTTATAAAGAATTTCGAGGACATCTATCGCCTCAGGAAAGAAGACCTCGTCGAGCTTCCGAGATTCGCGGAAAAATCAGCGCAGAACCTGCTCGATGCAATTGAAAAGAGCAAGCATACCACCCTTGCCAAATTCCTTTTTGCAATCGGCATATTGCATGTCGGCGAATATGCCGCCAAATTGCTCGCAAAACATTTTGAACGGATTGAAGACCTGTACCATGTGGAACGAGAAAAGATCGAAGGCATCAGGCAGATGGGAGAGAAAATAGCATCGTCAGTCTCCACGTTCTTCAACGACGCCAATAACCTTAAAACTCTCGATACCCTGAAGACGCTCGGCCTGTCACTGTCGAATCCGGATTTTAAAGCTGCGGTCAAGGGGCATAAACCATTGGAAGGCATGGGCCTTGTCATAACCGGTTCGCTGCCGAGGACAAGGAAGGAGGTCGGAGAGATGATCGAGACAGCGGGCGGCCACGTATCTTCTGCAGTCTCGAAGAGCACCGATTATCTGGTGGCGGGCAGCGATCCCGGCTCCAAACTGGATAGGGCTAAAGCCCTCGGCGTGAAGACAATCTCATACGACGACCTTGTCAGAATGATCGAGGAGAGATCGAAGCATCCCCGCCTCTTCTGAGTCGGCAAGATTTAACCTTACTGTTGCAATATAGGAACGAGAGGAATGCCCCAAGGTCTTGCAAATGCGATGTTGAAACCGTATTCATCGAGAATTGCAAGAGCAGACTGCGAGTGGCTTACTGTTTGTGATGAATTTATGGGTATGAAAATCTTTCAAAGGTATCGCTTGCAAGCCTTTGGTTCATCCCTCTCGTTCCTATTCTGAAATATTTTTCAACGTTAAGGTAACCCCACTTTGTTCATAAAATTGCTTTTCGCATAGCCTGAAGTATTTGAATCGAAGCGCACTGTCTGAGTTCTCAGGGCTGTCGGTCAGTAAACGCAGTTGTCTCTACTTTCAGAATGATAATTTCATGATTGGCCTGGATTTGTCCGCAACAAGGGCTAATTCAGTGCGCGAGAGACAAATACTTCACGCTATGCAGTTCTTTGCTAATGACGGGGGTCAGACCGTTTTGGAATCTTTCTTTTCAACCACGGTCTTCTCAGCTGCAGTCTTGTCGGTTTCTTCCTTAGGCGGTGTAACATCTATATGCTCCTGGTCGGATACACCTTTTTTGAAGTTCTTGATCGCTTCTCCGATTCCCTTGCCTATCTCCGGCAGCTTGCGTCCGCCGAACAGCACGGCTACTATTGCCAGGACCACCAGCAGATCTTGTGTGCTTAACATAGTTCCCTCTTTGCTGATTTTTGTTGCTTCCTATTACTATGTTGTAATATATAAGACACTTTTTGCAAGCTGCAAGGTGGTCCGGAACATTGCTGTCAATTCTACATCGGGCCGGAAATTCGGACAATAGTCAAGAGAAATCATTTCGATAGTGACCCTTTATGGTCGGCACTGAAATATTAGAAAATCTTATCAGGACTTACGGTTACTGGGCACTTCTGGCGGGTACTTTCATAGAAGGCGAGACCATCCTGATGCTCGGCGGCCTCAGCGCGCAGCTCGGGTACCTGGACATCAGGGTTGTGATGATAGTCGCATTCATCGGCAGCTTTTCGGGTGACCAGCTCTATTTCATCATCGGCAGGCTTAAAGGCATGGAACTGCTGGCCAAGCATCCGAAATGGAACGACAGGGTGGAAAGGGTCCATTGCTACCTTGAGAAGTATCACGACCTCATCATGCTCGGGTTCAGGTTTGTCTACGGCATTCGCATAATGACACCGTTTGTGCTGGCCATGAGCCCAAAGATTAAAACACGCAGGTTTGTTATCTTCAATGCCATCGGTGCTGCAATCTGGTCCGTCGCTGTGGCGGGAGGCGGCTACCTGTTCGGACATGCGCTGGAATTGCTCCTGAATGACATTAAGCGGTATCAGGTTGCGGTTATGGCTGGCGCAGCAGCGATCGGAGTGGGTATCTGGCTGCTGCAAAGATACAGGAGCAGGAAGAAGAAATGCTGACAGGACAGACTCCCGACTTTGATCACTTCACAATCTGAAGTATTTGAATCGAAGCGCACTGTCTGGGTTCTCAGGGCTGCCGATCAAAAAAAATCCTCTCTTTACAGACTGTTCATTTCATGGTTGGCAAGATTTATCCGCAGCAGTGGCTAATTCAGTGCGCGAGAGGTAAATACTTCTGATTGTGACGCTTTTTTTGTTAACGGACAAGCTCCCGCGATCTTTTGACAGCGCTTGCGAGGTACTCCGCGAACTTCTCAGGTATGAGCCATCTGATACCGAATTTTTCCGCCCACTTTATTAGCCCCTGGTCTGCCGTTACCAAAAGGGCCTCAAGTTCCATGGCGAGCAGAAGGAGGTCTACATCTTCCTTGCTGTCTATAATGCCCTCCCTCAATGCCTCGCGGTATTTCTTTCTCATGTCCTGAATGATTTCGTCAATGCCTTTCTTTTCCGTGCTCCTCACAGCAGATTCTGCAACCCTGAGTCCCCGGTTGACCCGGTCCCTTATTTCTTCGATCAGCTCATACAATAGGAACGCAGGGCACTTGAGTTCATGTTTTTTTGGTGGTTTCTGTCTGAGCAGAAGCAGAAGGTCGCCCGAAATCTTTTCCTTGTCCACGAAGTTGAGCAACTCCTGGAAGATGGTCGGCGGCATATAGAATTCCAGGATGTGAATCTGCGCGGCCATGAACAGAAAGGTTTCAAGTGCCTCAGTCGGGCTTCGGCCCAGGCTGGCCCTCACATCCGGATTGACGAAGAGACTCGTGTCGAGAACAACTTTTTCCCGGTGGAGAAAAGGGGAGTAAATGCTCTCCGGGGCATCTTCGCCCCGAAAGTTTTCAGTGTTATCGTCAGTTGCGGTATCAGTCATAACTGTCCGGTCCGAACTCTACACGTCAAGGGAAAATGTGTTCCACTCTCCGCAGCCGGGGCACCTGCCGGACCATTGTGCAGATGCCGCAGCACATTCTTTGCAACGATATGGAATAGCTGCGGGACGGCTCAATTCTGCCGCCTTCCTGAATTCCCCCATTGCACGCACGTTCTGGTTGCGTTTTCTGTAAAGTTCGCCCTTAGCATAAAAGAGTTCAGGCTTTGAATATATATTGGCGTCGATGGATTCAAGTGTCTCGATGGCGTCATCCACCATTTCGAGCCGCGAATAAAGTTTACCGAGCATGAATTTGAGTCCGTTGTCCTGAGGTGCCCGCGAAAGAGCGTTGCGATAAATGCGCAGAAGCCTTCCGGGTTCACCCACCGAGATAAGCAGGTCTTCAAGCCGGGCCAGGATTATGGGCGAGCTTAGTGTTTCGTAATTTTTTTCGAGAAGATTGATCGCCTCTTCAGTGTCCCCCTTGATCACCATCACTTCTGCGAGTCCAAGATACGCCGGCAGAAAGGAAGGGTCGGTTTTAAGCAGCGTCCTGAAGGCCTTTTCGCCTTTTTCAACATCGCCGTTTTCGAGGCTCGAACGGCCGTATTCATACTTGTATCCAAGATTCTTCTTTTCTTCCTTCTGTTTTTCCCTGTCGCTTTGCGCAAGCTTCATAATGCTCTTCTGAAGAGTGAGAAGCTCGTCCCACTTCTCTTTCTTTTCAAGGAGCGCCTGTTTTTTGTAAAGAGCAGCCAGGTTGTTGCCATCGATATCGATGATCTCTTCGAGTACTTTGAGCGAGCTGTCTTCATGGCCAGTTTTTTCTAGCACGGCCTCCATGGAAAGCAATGCCTGAAGGTTCTTCGGGTCCATGTCACGGACATTTCTGTAATAACTGAGGGCGGCGGAGTAATCCTCGCCCCTGAACGCGATATCTCCGCGCCTAAGAAGTGCGTCGATATGTTCGGGGTCTTCCTTGAGAATGTCCTTGATGGCTTCCTTGGCATCTTCGTCCCTGTTGCCGAGTATGGCATTCAAAGCCTTCGAATAATATTCCTGTATCCTGGCGTCCTTCTTCTGGCGTTTCTGAAGCTGCATTGTATCGATGACCCGTTTCGTGTCCCGGATAAAAAAGAGCAGGTAGATTACTGCAGCGCCGATAATCGTGGACATAAGGACCAGCGCAAATTTCGGGGTCTCGTACGTGCTTCCGAACGGGATATTTACAAATACAACCTCCTTGTTGTCCATAGCGAATATCCCGAGGACTGCAAGCAGCACGAGAAAAAAGAAGATAGAAACCTTTCCCATCAGTGATGATACTCCTTGCCCTTTAAGATTGCGAATGCCCTGTAAAGCTGTTCGAGGAACAGCAGTCGCGCCATCTCATGCGTCAGCGTCATTTTTGAAAGGGCCATGCTCCCTTTCGCTTTGTCCTTGACTTCCGCTGCCACTCCAAAAGGTCCGCCTATTACAAAATCCACGGAATCGATATTTTTAAGAAAGCCGGCCAGGGCGACAGAAGTGAATTCATCACCCTTTTCGTCAAGGAGGAAATAGTCCCTTGTCTGCCTGAATATCTTGCCGGCCTCCGCGACCATTGCCGCTTCCTTCTGCTTGCCCTTTTCCTCCCTTATTTCGACTACGGATACCTGGGCCATCGGCGTCAGCAATTTGAGGTAGTGATTAATTCCCTCTGCGAGATACCGTTCTTTTGTCTTTCCGACCCAGATTATCTTTATCTTCGCCATCGGGGGATATTCGCGGCGCGTCGAGCCAGAACTTTTCGAGCTCGTAATAGGACCTTGTCTCTTCCTCAAAAATGTGTACGACAACATCCCCGTAATCAATGAGCACCCAGTGGGCATTATCACGGCCTTCCACGCCGATTGGTGTGATGCCCGCTTCGCTGAGTTTCTGATCGATATTGTCCGCTATCGCCTTTACCTGGGTAGTGCTGGTGCCGGAACAGATTACGAAGTAATCTGCGATTACGGTGAGATCTCTTAGTTCGAGGATGACAGGATCTTTCGCCTTTTTGTCGATTGCCGCCGCTGCCGCCTTTAAACCCTTCTCCTTGCTTTCTATCTGACCTGCTCCTTTCGGTAAGTGATGTAACTATTATATCAAACTTTGTCAGCCATTTTGTTATTTTCTGCCAGGAAATGAACGAGTGATAGGGCTGCCACGGCTGCGGTGTCGGCACGAAGTATCCTCCTGCCGAGTGATGCCTTTATGAAACCTCGCGATTCGGCTGCCTCGACCTCCTGCCCTTCAAACCCGCCCTCCGGTCCGACAATTAAATATAAAGAATCTGAATGCATGGCCGATAATCCCGCTTTATCCAGAGCAGAATCCACTGGAAACCCGCCTTTTTCCCAGAAGATAATGCCATGCGCAGGTCCTGACGGAATCGTGTTCTTCAGAAAATCGTCAAAAAGTACAGGTGAACCAATCTTCGGCACAACCGCCCTTCCGCACTGTTCGGAGGCCTCTTCGGCTATCTTGCGCCAGCGCACCATCTTTCTCGTCTCCCTCACCTGGGACCGGGCCGTGATCAGAGGAATAATCGCCCCGACACCAAGTTCTGTCGCCTTCTGGATAACCAGGTCCATCTTGTCGCCCTTCAGTATTCCCTGGCAAAGAATATAATCTGCCGGAGACTCTGCATCAACCTCTGTCTCAGCGAGAATATCGATCAGAACTTTGTTCTTTTGAATTGAAGATATTTTCGCAAGATAGGAACATCCGAGGCCGTCAATGACAGCAAGTTCATCTCCTTCCTTGTATCGCATTACGGAGACAGCATGGCGCGCCTTGTCCGGAGGCAAACTAATTCCGGTCTTTTTTTCGATGGATTCAGGAGAAAGGTATATTCTCAATTAAATGCGATTGTAGGAGGCCAATTCATTGGACCCTGCATGTTTTACTGTCTTTATACGCTGAAGATGTCCTTCAATTTGCCCTTGAAACCCTTTGCCGGCTCCTCATGCAGCTCGCCGCTAATCCTTCCAAACTCTTCAAGGAGTTCTTTCTGTCTGGGTGTAAGCTTTTTGGGGACCTCTATCGAAACACTCACAACCTGATCACCCCTTTGATGGCTGCCGATCCGCGGGATGCCTTTGCCTTTCAGGTGGAAAAGCTTGCCGGACTGCGTGCCGCCCGGTATCTTCAGCCTGGCGCTTCCATCAAGGGTAGGCACCTCAACTTCTCCGCCCAATACGGCGATGGTAAAAGGCACAGGAAAGTCGCAGTAAATATCAGTGCCCTGACGCTTGAAGTGCTTGTGTTCTTCGACCGTCAGGACAATGTACAGATCTCCCGGGGGGCCGCCGAAACTGCCGAAATCCCCCTCGCCGCTCACTCTTAGCCGCGAATCGGTATCGACTCCCGCCGGCACCTTGACAAGGATGTCCTTCTGGACCCTGACCTTGCCTTCGCCTCTGCATGTAAAACAGGGATTGGCTATAATGGTACCCGTGCCGCGGCATTTGCTGCACGGACGCGAAACACTGAAAAAGCCCTGCTGGAAACGTACATGCCCTGAACCCTTGCACGTAGTACATGTTGTCGGAGGTTTGCCTGGCTGAGCGCCTGAACCGCCGCAGGTATCACAGTTTTGCCAGCGCGGTATCTTAAGGTTCTTTTCGGTGCCGAAGGCAGCCTCGTCCAGGGTAATGGTAAGATTGTACCTGAGGTCGGCCCCTTTTGTAGGCCTCTGTTTTCTGGACCCCCCGAAACCGCCAAAGAAGTCTTCAAAGAGGTCTTCGAATATGTCGGTGAACTGAGTGCCTGCACCAAACCCGCCGAAACCGCCCGCGCCGCCTGCGCCCAAACCCTCGGTTGTCCCATAACGGTCGTAATGCGCCCTTTTGTCTGCATCACTCAGGCAGGAGTATGCCTCGTTGATCTCCTTGAATTTCTCTTCCGACTCCTTGTTGCCCTGGTTACGATCAGGGTGATACTTGAGGGCAAGCTGCCGATAGGCCTTTTTGAGGTCCTCCGGCGAGGCGTCATGGGCAACTCCGAGAATCTTGTAATAATCAGGCATATATTATAGTAAACCTCTAATATCGTAGTCGGAATCAGGCAAATTATATTTTACAACAATCAGCGCGGAAGGGGTAAGCTTTTTCCTTCCGCGCCGATTCATCGTTACAGACAGGGCGCGGCAAGCCGCGCGCTGCAATTACTTCTTGCCTTTATCTACATCCTCAAACTCGGCCTCGACGACCTCTTCCTCGCCCGACTTGGTCTTTGACCCGCCGTCCGTCGAAGCGCCTGCGCCGGCTGCGGCCTCCTGCTGCGCCTTGTAGACATGCTCTGCAATCTTGTGGGATGCCTTTGTCAGATCATCCACTGCTGCCTTGAGTTCGTCGGCAGAGGTGCCGCTGTCCTTCAGCTTCTTGCACTTTTCAAGAGCAACCTCTATCTCCTTCTTCTCATCTTCCGTGACTTTGTCACCGTATTCCTTGAGCGACTTTTCCACGGAATAAACAAGCGTGTCCGCATTATTCTTCGCTTCCGCCAGCTCCTTCCTTTTCCTGTCCTCTTCTGCATGGGACTCGGCGTCGCGCATCATCTTTTCGACCTCGTCCTTGCTGAGACCGCTCGATGCAGTAATCTTGATGGACTGCTCCTTGCCGGTCCCGAGGTCTTTAGCGGAGACATGGATAATTCCGTTGGCGTCGATGTCGAATGTGACCTCAATCTGCGGAATGCCCCTGGGGGCCGGCGGGATGCCGACGAGCTCGAAAACCCCCAGGAGCTTATTGTCCGAAGCCATTTCCCTTTCGCCCTGGTGTACCTTGATGGTAACAGCGGGCTGGCTGTCCGACGCGGTCGAGAATACCTGCGACTTCTTGGTCGGTATGGTCGTGTTCCTCTCTATGATCTTCGTGAAGATACCACCCAGGGTTTCAATGCCGAGTGAAAGTGGCGTCACGTCAAGAAGGAGCACTTCTTTTACTTCGCCCTTGAGCACCGCAGCCTGAATGGCGGCACCAACCGCAACGACCTCATCCGGGTTGACGCTCCTGTTGGGCTCTTTGCCGAAGTATCCCTGTACCACGGACTGCACCTTGGGGGAGCGTGTCTGGCCTCCGACAAGTATAGCCTCGTCTATCTGGGAGGTCGAAAGCCCTGCATCGCCCAAGGCCCTTTTGCAGGGGTCAATCGTATTCTGCACAAGATCGTCCGTGAGCTGCTCGAACTTTGCCCGCGAAAGCTTGATGAGCATATGTTTCGGCCCGGTTGCATCGGCGGTTATGAAGGGAAGATTGATCTCGGTCTCCATTGCCGTAGAAAGTTCGATCTTCGCCCTTTCAGCGGACTCCTTCAGCCTCTGGAGGGCCATCTTGTCATGCTTGAGGTCGATGCCCTGCTCCTTCTTGAATTCTTCCACGAGCCAGTCGATGACCCTGAGATCGAAATCGTCGCCGCCCAGATATGTATCTCCATTGGTGGACTTGACCTCGATTACGCCCTCGCCGATCTCAAGGATAGAGATATCGAAGGTGCCTCCGCCGAGGTCATAAATGGCGACCTTCTCTTCCTTCTTCTTGTCGAGCCCGTAGGCAAGCGCCGCCGCTGTAGGCTCGTTAATGATACGCAGCACATTCAGTCCCGCGATCTTGCCTGCATCCTTTGTAGCCTGCCTCTGGCTGTCGTCAAAATAAGCCGGGACGGTAATGACCGCCTCGGTAACGGCCTCGCCGAGATAATCCTCTGCTGACTGCTTCAGCTTTTGCAGTATCATAGCAGATATCTCTGGGGGCGAATACTTTTTGCTGCGAATCTCGACATGGGCGTCCCCGTTGGGTGCCTCGACGATCTTGTACGGGAGCCGCTTTTTTGCATGCTCCACCTGGGGCGCATTGAACTTCCTTCCCATAAGCCTCTTTATCGAAAATATTGTATTTTCAGGGTTGGTTATGGACTGCCGTTTGGCTATCTGGCCCACCAGGCGCTCGCCCTTTTCAGTTATGGCCACAACTGAAGGTGTTGTGCGGTTGCCTTCCTGATTTGGGATAACTACCGGCTCGCCCCCCATCATGACGGCGACAACCGAGTTCGTCGTTCCAAGATCTATTCCTATTGCCTTTCCCATAAAATCCTCCTTAATATTGCTTCGCGCATTTATTTTTTATGCTATGACTTCCTGGACACCGCAACCAGAGATGGCCTCAGCACTTTATCCTTGTAACGATATCCCTTTCTCATCTCGTCAAGTACCGTCTTGTCTTCGACTGCGTCGTTCTCTATCTGCGACATTGCATGATGACAGGCCGGATCGAAGGGAAGGCCGGTCGCATCAATGGCCTTGAGACCAAACTTATCGAGCGTCCTGTTTAGTTCCCTGAGGGTATTTTCGACTCCCTGCCTTAGAGATTCAAGGGCGTCGGAACTTCCTTCAGAGGTGTGTTTAAGCGCCATTTCGAGGTTATCTATTGCCGGAAGCAATTCGTACAAAAGGTCTTCGTTGCAATACGCAAAAAATTCCTCCCTTTCCTTCCGCACCCTCTTTTTATAATTGTCAAACTCGGCGTAGAGCCTGAGATATTTATTATTGGCCTCATCCAGGTCCGACTTCAGCTTTTTGACATCCCGGGAACCGGATGTCTGTTCATCTGATGATACCCCGGCTTCTTCCGCGTCAACCTCAATTTCCCGGGGCTGCTCTTTTTCCTCCGACATGCTGCCTCCTGCTATAGTTAATAATTTACTGCCGCTAATTTACAGTCTACAACCATCAGGCCGGAACCCGAAATCTCCGGCTTCAATCGTCAAAGGTCCTGCTTACACACCTTGCGATGGTATCCACCATGAATATTGCCTTTGAATAGTCCATGCGAGTCGGCCCTATCAGGGCTATGATGCCCATAGGCCTGTCACCCTCCTTGTATGTCGAGGTGACCACACTCAGGCCTTTCAGCTCGCTGATCGGGTTTTCGTTGCCGATCACAACCTGCACCCCTTCGGCATCGGACAGCTCGGCCAGAAGTTCAATGATGACGCGCTTTTCCTTTATTGCCTTCGACAGCTCCCTGATCTTGGAGATATCCGAAAAATCAGGCAGGTTCATCACATCGTATAGTCCTGCAACGAACATGTCGTCGCAGGAGAAGGACATGGACTGTTCATAGATCGAGATGGCCCTCGATATGAGTCTGTCCCATTGCGCCTTTTCACGTTTCATGCGCATCATGAGCAGCCTGTTGATCTCGTCTATCGTATGGCCAGCAAACTCGGCATTCAGATATTCGGCGATCCTGTTGAGATCGTCCTGCCCCAGTGCGGGATCGGCCTGTATTACCTTGTTCCGTATGATCCCTTCATCCGTAAGTAGTATGGCGACGACCTGGTCTCCCTTGTATTTAATCAGGTCTATGCGATTGAAAGTAGTATTTTCCGCCTTCGGAGGAAGGACCACGCTGACATAATTCGAGATCGACGACAGGGTGTTGGTGACCTCTGAAAACATTGCGGATATATCATTTTTGAACTCTTCGAGTTTTCTTGAAAAATGATCAACAAATTCGCCGGGCAGCCCGGGCAGGCTGTCATTCTGCTCGCCTCCCGGAAGAGAATCTACATAGAACCTGTAGCCTTTGTCGGTCGGCACCCTGCCGGCTGACGTGTGAGGCTGGCTCAGAAACCCCATTTCCTCAAGGTCAGCCATTATATTTCGAATGGTCGCAGAAGAAAAACCGAAAGAATATTTGCGAGTGACGAAGCGCGAGCCCACGGGGTCAGGTCTGTCTATGTAACTGCGCACTACAGCGTTCAGGACCCGCCTGCTTCTTTCATCAAGTATGTCGATAATGTCTCTTACCACCGCATTAGCACTCTCTTGCTTTGAGTGCTAATAATTTAACAAGAAGCGGCGGGGTCTGTCAAGATGCATCGGAAACGGCCTTCCTGGAAAGGGCTACCACTGAAGACCCTTGCGCATCAGCTTCTCGTACATCTTGGGGGGAATGAAGGCCTGACCGTGTATCTCATCACTGTAATACTTTGTATCTATTGAATATTTCCTTCTCATGGTCCTGAGGTCGAGCTTCTTGGAAGCGGCCGAAAAGGTCCACCAGTTGCCGGCATATGTAGCCAGCGGTGCCGTATACAGGTCTACAATGGGGAAAATGAGCTTCAGGGCTTCCTGCACTTCTATGACCATATCCTTGTGGAAGTGCAGAGACTCGGAGAGGGAAACGAACATGCCTTCGTCAGCCAGGCAGTCCTTGACCGATTTAAAGAATTCAACCGTGAAAAGGCTCTTGGCAAAGCCTATGATATCAGTCGAATCAACAATTACTGCGTCGATGTCCCCTTCCCGGCCCTTGACGAATTCGGCACCGTCCATGCATTTGATCTCGACCCTCTTGTCATCGACCCCGCATGCTACTTCAGGGAAGTATTTTTTCGAGACATTGATGACCTCTTCGTCGATCTCTATGAAATATACCTTTTCAATGCTGTCATGCTTCAGGACTTCTCTTACCACGCCGCCGTCTCCGCCTCCGATGACTATTACCTTTTTCGGGTCGGGATGTGCATGAAGCAGCATATGCACCAGCATCTCATGGTAAAAAAACTCATCCCTCGCGGTTATCTGCACCACTCCGTCAAGGATCAGCATCCTGCCGAAGTGCGGGTTTTCGATGACCATGATTTCCTGAAAGGGACTCTTGCTCTTGTGGAGAATATTTTCTACGTCATAGACATATTGTATTGGCGCATACGGGTCTTTCTCAAAAAACTTGATCATATATTCCTCCTTAAATCAATATCGTCTTGGGTATCGAAAATCCGTTGAATTCCGAGGCGTAGGAAATCGTATAAGCGCCCGCCGACGGGATCAGGATGCGGTTGCCAACCTCTGGTTCGGCAAACCAGGCCTCTTTATCTATAACATCGAAGCTGTCGCAGCTCGGCCCTGAAACAGTCCATGTCTTTTCCTCTCCGCGGCTGCCGACAATATAGTTATACTTGATCCCGCCTACGCTCTCCATGAGGCCGTTGAAGACACCGACATCGATGTACAGCCAGTCTTCATTGCCACGGTGGGCCTTGCCGATGACCGTGCCGACAAAGACACCTGCATCTCCGACAACCGCGCGACCCGGCTCGATGAATATCTCGACGTCCTGAGAAAATTTCTTCCTGAGGACCTTGTCCGTTCTGTTTTCTATCGTCGGGATGTCCACTACGTTTTTTGTATATCTGATCGGATAACCGCCGCCTATGTCCAGCATCCTGAGCTTGATGCCGTCGGCCTCTGCCATGTCCCAAAGCTCCCGCGCCTTGTCCACTGCATGCTGCCAGTTGTATGGATTGTTGCACTGGGACCCGACATGAAAGGTGATTCCAACGGGATTGAGCCTTTTGTCACGCGCGTAGGTCAGAAGCGTAGCTGCCTCTTCGATCTCTACTCCGAACTTTTTGCTGAGCGGCCATTCGCTGCCTTCATTGGGTACTGTCAGGCGGACATAAACATTTGCATCTGGGGCATACCTCGACAGCTTGTCGACCTCGGCCCTTGAATCGAAAGCAAAATACTTTATACCGTAGCCGACCGCCTCCTCCAGGAAACGAAAAGTCTTTATCGGGTTACTCGTAATAATACGCTCAGAAGCCACTCCGAGTTGTGCCAATATGCGAAGTTCCCCTTCCGATGCAATCTCGAAGCCGATGCCGAGCTCGGCAAGCATCCGGCAAACCTCGATGTCGGGGTTTGCCTTGACAGCATAAAAAACCCTGGAGTTCCTTATATTACTGCCGATGAGAGAGACCTTCTCCTTTATCATTTCCCTGTCCATAAGGAGATATGGCGGCTGCTCGTCGCTCATCGCTATGTATTTGATGACCTTGTTCCAGGTGCTCCTGTTGACATATTCCGGCGTTATTTCCATGCTCAGCTCCAGCTAATTCATGCGCACTCCATACAGGAGGCAGGTATTTATTATATATTAATCCTGCCAAATAATTAAGACGGAATAACGCCCGTGAATCCGCACAGATGGAAAGGACAACATAGATGCAATTGTCACGAATGAGGATTTGCTACTTCAGCATCTTTTGCATGAGTTCATATTCTGCAAGCACCTTTTCACGCAAAGCGTGGAGTTTCTGGACATCCATATGAACGCCGTGCTGCTGAATCTCCACAAGCCAGGAAGCATAAAAGGCATTCGTCAATAAAGCGGCAACCAGTTTATTCTCGTCCATAGTGCCTCCTTTTTGCAGACTTCACTATGAACAGTATAGCAACCCGAAAGGGACCCGGCAAACTGGAATGCGACTCAGATTTTCAGGGCACAGATCAGATACTCCACATTCCCCTTTTGACCGAGTATGGGCGATTCGATTGTGCCGACGGTCCGAAGCCCCAAAGAATCAAACTCATGCTCCACCCTTGCAACTGCAGCCTGCCTTTTGGCCTCATCCCTGACTATGCCGCCTTTTCCAACCTCTCCCTTTCCGACTTCGAACTGCGGCTTGATGAGTGCGACAATCCGGCCGTCTCCTTTCAGGAACTCCATGACCTTTGGCACAACTATAGATAGTGATATGAACGACACATCTATGGTCGCAATATCTATTTCTTCCGGTATACGGTCCCTTTCAAGATGGCGGATATTGGTCCTTTCGATGAGCACGACACGCGGGTCCTGTCTCAGCTTCCACGCCAGTTGCCCGTACCCAACGTCAATGCAGTAGACACGCTGCGCCCCTTGCTGCAACATCACATCGGTGAAGCCGCCGGTCGAGGCCCCGACATCCATGGCGACCATGTCTTTCAGAGAAATGCCGAAATGGCTGATCGCAGCTGCCAGCTTGAGTCCGCCGCGGCTGACGTAGGGGATATCTTCTCCCTTCAGTTCTATCAGGGAGTCGGGGCCGGCAAGCGCCCCGGCCTTGGTCGCCGGCCGGCCGTTTAGCAGAATCTTCCCTTCCATGATCAGCGCGCGTGCACGCTCGCGGCTTGGGGCGAGGCCCCTGTCGAAAAGGAGTTTATCGAGACGTTCTTTAGCTGATGACATTATATAACCCTCATGCCCGGCATTACTGTGTCGCGTGGCTTAGCTTTAAGTGTCCGTCTTTCGCGCACTGAATTAGTCCTCGTGTGGAAAGAGCAGGCCTGTTCATGAAACGATCATTCGATCCCATTGGAAACTGTTTCTGTTTTGGCGGCCCTGAGAACTCAGCAGTGCGTTTCAATCCGAACAATCAGAGCTAAGCCGGATTCGTTCATCAGGTGTCGCAGGCAGGAGTAGCAGGAATTAATTGTGCTGTCTGGGTTCTCAGGGGATCGCGCGAGCGACCGGGGCAATCATACTACTGATAATGACATATATTCAATTTCGACGAAACAATTAATGATCGCGGGCTAATTCAGCACAATTAATTCCTGCTACTCCTGCCTGCTCACATTTTCCTTGCAAATTCGAGCGCAACCCCGTATATGCCCTGCTCATCAAGGTGGTATTTTTCCCTGAGCCTCTTCTGCGACCCGTGCTCGACAAACTCATCTCCGATGCCGATTCTCCGGACAGCCACATCGGATATGCCGGCATCGCTTATGCATTCCAGCACGGATGAACCGAAGCCGCCGGCAAGCACGTTTTCTTCGACGATAAGCAGTTTCCTTGTACGGCGCGCCAATGAAATAATCAGTTCCGTGTCGATGGGCTTGATGAACCGGGCATTAACCACGCAGGCATTGATGCCGTCGTTCTTCAGCAGTCCCGCTGCATTGAATGAAGCGTTGACGGTATTGCCGATCCCGATAATCGCGATATCATCACCATCTAAAAGGACTTCCGACTTGCCTGCACATATCTCGGTCTCTCCCGATATATGCTGTCCTGTTGAAGCCTTGCCTCGCGGATATCTGATTACCGACGGTCCTTCATGCCTGAGTGCGGCCTGAAGCATTTTCTTTAACTCCCCGAGGTCCGCGGGTGCCATAATCATCAGGCCGGGGACATTCCTCAGGAAAGAAAGATCGAATAACCCCTGATGGGTCGGGCCGTCTTCTCCCACGATCCCTGCCCTGTCGACTGCAAAGATAACAGGTAAGCCCTGGAGGCAGACATCATGGATGACCTCATCATAAGCCCTCTGGAGGAAGGTTGAATAGACGGCTATAACGGGCCTTAATCCTTGGCTCGCAAGCCCTGCCGCAAAGGTCACAGCATGAGGTTCGGCAATGCCGACATCATAAAATCTGCCCGGAAATTTTTCCGCAAAAGCGGTAAGGCCCGTCCCTTCGGTCATTGCAGCCGTTATGGCTATTATCCGCTCATCGACCGAGGCGGCCTCGACAAGTGCCCTTCCGAACCCTTCACTGTATGAAATGCATTCGCAGCCCTTGGGGTCCGCAGTCGAGCCCCCGTTGACCTCGCCAGTCTCTATTTCGAAGGGGCCGATACCGTGGAATATGCACGGGTCGTCTTCCGAGAACTTGTAACCCTTGCCCTTCTTTGTAACAATATGCAGGAGGACCGGCTCGGCAAGGGTCTTTATGCTATCCAAAGTTGCAATGAGCAGGGGCAGGTCGTGACCGTCTATCGGTCCAAGGTAATTGAAGCCGAGGTCCTGAAAAAGTCCACCGGGCAAGAAAAAACCCTTGAGGCTCCCTTCGGCCTTGCCCGCTATCTTTGCAACGGACTCCCCGATCTTCGGGATTCCTTCGAGAAGCGCCCTGGTCTCCTGCCTGAATTTTTTGTAGAAAGTGCCGGTCAGGACCTTGTGCAGATAGGTGGACATGGCGCCAACGTTCGGAGAAATGGACATTTCGTTGTCGTTCAGGATCACGATTAGATCTTTCTTCATGTGGCCGGCGTGGTTCAGTCCCTCAAAGGCAAGGCCCCCGGTAAGTGCCCCGTCACCGATGACAGCTATAACTTTGAAATGCTCATTCTTCTTGTCCCTTGCCTCAAGAATGCCAAGCGCGGCAGAAATGGAAGTCGAGCTGTGGCCCGTGCCGAATGGGTCATGAGGACTTTCGCTTCTTTTTGGGAACCCTGACAGGCCGCCGAATTTTCTCAGAGTCGGGAAACCCTCCTGCCTGCCGGTCAGCAGCTTGTGGGAATATGTCTGATGGCCCACATCCCAGATGAATTTGTCGCTGGGCGAGTTGAAAACATAATGCATGGCGACAGTCAGTTCAACCACGCCGAGATTGGAGGCCAGGTGTCCGCCGTTCTTGGAGACCCGCTCGATAATCAGCCCGCGAAGCTCCTCGACAAGCGTCTGAAGCTCTTCGGGGGCGAGATTCTTAAGGTCTTTCGGTGAATTGATTTTTTCGATCATAGCTTAACCACTTTTAGTAGCAGCACCGGGAGCCGTTTCTCGGCGCGCTGAATCATTCCCTACACCATTATACAACGCACATGAAATTTTAACGCATAACGCTTTATACGGCAGTTCATGTCCAAGGCAGCACCGCGCCGTCGAAACAAACTCCCGGTGCTGTTACCAAACTCTCAGCGCTCAGCTCTTTCTGTCATAAAGATATCTCGCAATGGCCCGCAGGGGCTCAGCCTTTTCGTCGAATACAGATAGCGAATCAATCGCCGAACCGATCAGTTCCTTCGCCTTCCTCCGAGACTCATCAATGCCGAAAAGCCGGGGATAGGTCATCTTGTTCTTCTTTTCGTCAGACCCTTTCGGTTTGCCGATCACCTCAGTTTCGCCCTCTACATCAAGGATATCATCTATTACCTGGAAAGCGAGGCCTATGTCTTCGCCGTAGCGATCTAATCTTTCAATCAGCTCTTCATTGCACCCGGCCAGTATGCCGCCCATCCTTACCGAGACGGCGATGAGCGCGGCCGTTTTGTGCTCATGTATATAGGATAGCGTCATTACATCGGGTTCAGAATTTTCTGACAGCAGGTCCTGGGCCTGCCCACCCACCATACCCTTCGCACCTGAGGCGAAGGCAACCTCATGAATCACTCTCAGAAGTTGTGCACACGATTTGGAGTCAAAACCGCCGTTCTCCCTTTTTTGGGCTGCCGCGACGGGATGCGAGAGCAAATAGAATGCTTCCGTAAGAAGTGCGTCTCCCGACAGGATCGCCATGGCATCACCAAAAACCTTATGATTTGTCGGCTTGCCGCGCCTGAGGTCGTCATTGTCCATAGCGGGGAGATCGTCATGGATCAGGGAATAAGTATGTATGAATTCGAGCGCCGTTGCTTGGGCGACTACATCTTCGGCCTTTCCCCCGCATGCCTCATAAGCGGCCAGACACAAGACCGGCCTTATCCTTTTGCCGCCCGCGGTAAGGGAATACGCCATGGAATCATGGAGAATGCGTGGCGGAAAGGGCGAGCTCAGATAGGAATCGAGGAATGCATCAACAAGGGCCTTCTTGTCTTTAAGATATGCCTTAATGTCCATTGATACCTTTCTCCCATCCTACCGGCGATCGTTTCCTGATGGTTGCAGAAAGACGAAGACTGAGGGGGTCACTCCCACTCTATAGTTCCCGGAGGTTTCGACGTGATGTCATACACAACCCTGTTGACTCCGCGGACTTCATTGATGATCCTGCCTGAGATCCTGCCGAGCACGTCGTATGGAATGTTTGCCCAGTCGGCAGTCATACCGTCGAGGCTCGTGACCGCACGTATGGCGACAACCTTGTCATACGTCCTTTCATCCCCCATAACGCCGACGCTCCTGATAGGCAGCAGCACTGCAAAAGCCTGCCAAATGGCCCGATACAGGCCTGCCGTCCTGATCTCCTCTATTACTATCGCGTCAGACTCCCTGAGAATTTCGAGCCTGTCTTCGGTTATTTCACCGATGCATCTGATGGCAAGGCCGGGCCCAGGGAAAGGCTGTCTCCAGCATATCTCCTCCGGCAGACCCAGTTCCTGGCCGAGGACCCTCACCTCATCCTTGAAAAGCTCCCTGAGGGGCTCTACTAGTTTAAGTTGCATGACCTCCGGAAGCCCGCCAACATTGTGATGGCTCTTGATTACCGCGGAAGGCCCCTTGAACGATACGCTTTCTATGACATCCGGATAAAGCGTCCCCTGGGCGAGAAACGCGGCATCCGTTATCTTCTTCGCTTCCTCTTCGAAGACGGCGATGAATTCGTTACCTATGATCTTCCTCTTCTTTTCGGGATCGGTCACACCGGCGAGTTTTTCGAGGAACCTTTTCTTTGCATCTACAAAATCGAGTTTGATATGAAAATGGTCGTGGAAGGTTTTCCGCACTTTTTCGGCTTCACCTTTGCGAAGCAGCCCGTTGTCTACAAATATGCAGGTAAGGTTGTCGCCAACTGCACGATGGATCATCAGGGCAACGACTGAAGAATCCACCCCGCCGCTAAGGGCGCATATGACCTTCTTGCCTGCAACCTGTGAGCGTATACCGGCAACGGACCATTCGATGAATGATGCCATTTCCCATGTCGGCCTGCATTTGCATATTTCAAAGGTGAAGTTTTGCAATATTCTCATTCCTTCGTCTGTATGGGCCACTTCGGGATGGAACTGGAGCGCGTAGAATTTCCGTTTTTTGTCGGCCATTGCAGCAATCGGCGAATTGTCGGTATGCCCGATGATGGCGAACCCTTCCGGCATTATCTCAATCCTGTCGCCGTGGCTCATCCAGACCTTCGTTTTCTGCGAAAGCCCCCACAGCAGATCGGTTTCGTCGTCGACCATCAGCATCGCCCTTCCATATTCCCGCTTGGCTGCGCGCGCAACCTCCCCGCCAAGGGCGTGGGCCATAAGCTGCATTCCATAACAAATGCCGAACACCGGAATGCCGAGCTTGAATATCCCGAGGTCACAGACAGGAGCTTCCTTGTCATAGACGCTCGATGGCCCACCAGACAGGATTATCCCGCTCGGTGCAAAGGCCCTGATTTTTTCGATAGCTGCATTGAAGGGAAATATTTCGGAATAGACCTTGTTCTCCCTGATCCTACGAGCAATAAGCTGCGTATATTGGGACCCGAAATCAAGGACCAGTATTTTGTCTGTCAACGGAGTGGCAAGTTCGGTCATGTTTTGGGGCTATTGCTCTATCCGGTAATTGGGAGCTTCCTTTGTTATGATGACATCATGCACGTGGCTTTCTCTCCAACCCGCATTTGTGATCTGGATGAAGCGCGCCTTTTTCCTCATATCTTCGAGGGTCCTGCAGCCGCTGTAGCCCATTCCTGAACGCAGACCTCCTACAAGCTGATGGATGCTGCTTGAGATCGGACCCTTGTAAGGCACGCGGCCTTCGACGCCCTCAGGCACAAGCTTCTCCTTCTCGACACCCTCCTGGCCGTAACGGTCTTTTGCTCCCTGCTGCATCGCGCCTATCGAACCCATGCCGCGGTATGTCTTGTAGCTTCTGCCCTGGTAGAGAATGACCTCTCCTGGTGATTCGTCGGTGCCGGCAAACAGGCTGCCGATCATCACGCAGTGCGCGCCGGCAGCGATGGCCTTTGATACGTCGCCGGAATATTTGATTCCACCGTCGGCTACAAGCGGTATATTCAGCTTCGATGCAACGCTGAAACAATTTTTTATGGCGGTCAGCTGGGGCACACCTGCGCCTGCGACAATTCTTGTTGTGCATATGGAGCCGGGACCGATGCCTATCTTGATTGCGTCGGCGCCTGCCTTGATCAGCTCTTCGGTGGCCTCTGCTGTAGCAACATTTCCGGCCAGCACCTCGATGTCGAACTTTTTCTTGATCTCCTTAAGAGTGTTGATGACGCCTTTCGAATGGCCGTGGGCCGTATCTATGGCAATAACATCCACGCCGGCCTTGATAAGAAGCTCCGCGCGATAAACCGCGCTCTCGCCCACTCCTACAGCACCTCCCACTCTCAGCCTCCCGAGTGAGTCCTTGCAGGCGTCCGGGTACTTGCGTCTTTTTTCGATGTCCTTGATGGTGATAAGCCCTTTAAGGTTGAAATCGTCATCGACAATCGGAAGTTTTTCGATCTTGTACCGGTTCAGAGTATCTTTGGCTTCTTCGAGAGTTGTCCCCACCGGTGCAGTTACAAGTTTTTCTCCGGTCATGACCTCGGAGACCCTCTTCTTTTCATTCGTCTCGAACCTGAGGTCTCTGTTTGTAAGTATGCCGACGAGCTTGCCGTTTGTCGTCACAGGGACCCCTGAAATTTTGTATCGGGACATCAGCACCATGGCATCTGAAATGGGAGCGTCAGGCCCTACAGTGATGGGGTCAACTATCATCCCGCTCTCGGACTTCTTTACTTTGTCCACTTCGAGGGCCTGCTTCTGCGGAGACATCGCCCTGTGCAAAATTCCGAGCCCGCCCTCGCGGGCAATCGCTATCGCAAGGCTCGCATCCGTAACGGTGTCCATGGCCGCGCTGATTATGGGGACGTTTAGCCGGATACTCCGGGTCAGATTGGTGCTTACATCAACTTCCCCCGGCAGGACATCGGATTTGGAGGGCAGCAAAAGAACATCGTCAAATGTCAAACCAAGCGGCAAATCATCGGTAAGCATATAACCAACCCCTTCTGATTTTTAAATTAAATTATACCATTTCCCGGCCTAAAGAAGGAAACGTGCTCAATACCTGCCATTTTGCAGAGTCCCCCTCCCCGGCGTTGCAAGAATTCCGACCTGCATTATTCATAAATATGAACGGCACAGCCTGAAGTATTTGCCTCTCGCGCACTTAATTAGTACTTGTTATGGATAAATCAGACCAATCATGAAATGAACAGTCTGGAAATAGAAGATTGCTTTTTTCGGTTAGCAGACCCTGAAAACTCAGACAGTGCGCTTCGATTCAAACACTTCAGGCTATGCCTTGTAGGCTAAAACTATGGGGGGAGGGATGTTTATGTTTGAACTATCCGCTGATGCCCGGTAGAATATGAGCATATTCCCGGCTGATTGGATAAAGCCTGAACATGGAGGAGATCATGAATATCGCTGAAGAGACAAAGGCATTGAGAGATATGTGGCACGGTTTCTGGAAAGCAAGAGTGCTGCTCACAGCCAACAACCTTCGGATCTTCGACGACCTCAAAAAACCGAAAGGCGCTGCTGAACTGTCCGGCCTGATCGGGACCGATGTCAGGGCGACGGAGATACTCCTGGATGCCCTGACGGGCCTCGGCCTTCTGAAGAAATCCAGAGACAGATATCGCAACACGGCGACTTCAAACAGGCTTCTCGTCAAGGGATCGATCTATTATCAGGGCGACATCCTTCGCCACTCCGACAACCTCTGGACGAACTGGTCCGACCTCGACGCCATCGTGAAAAGCGGTTTGCCTGCCCGGAAATCCTTTGAATCGGATGCCTTCATCCGCGGCATGCATAATATCGCCGTAACAAAAGCCGGGAAAGTCATCAGTGCCCTCGACCTTAAAGGCGTCAGGAATGCCCTGGACCTCGGCGGCGGTCCCGGCACATATTCGATCGAAATGGCCAAGAGGGTTGAGTCGGTTACGCTCTTTGATCTGCCTGCGACGATAGCTATAGCAAAGGACATTATCAGCAAAACTGCTGTCAGGAACATCTCCTTTGCAGAGGGAGACTTCCTTACCGATGACATCGGAAAGGGCTACGACCTCGTCTTTATCAGCCAGGTGCTCCATTCCTTCTCCGCAGCGAACAACCTGAAGATACTCAAAAAGGTTTACGCTGCTCTCAACCCGGGCGGGCTTATTGCCATCCAGGAATTTTATCTGGATAACAACAGGACCCTGCCGATTAACGGCTCTCTCTTCTCGGTAAACATGCTGGTGAATACTCACGGAGGAAGATGCTATTCAGCGCAGGAGATGAAAGGATGGCTCACAGCCCTGGGATTCAATAAAACCGGACGGCTGAAAATGGAAGACAACGTGGTAGTATTCGGAAGAAAGAAGCAAACGGCGGAGCAGGCTGCCACTTGGGAGTTTTAGCACCACCAAAAGACGTCCCCATATTCTTTCTTCAAAGTTGCATTTTTTATCTCGTTCTGCACGATGTTGATAGTGCTGTCGATCCCCTCATTGATGTCCGCGGAACTTAATTCCGCCTCATCAACGTGTGAGAAATTCTTATCGATCTCCTGAATGTTGTATCCCCTGTCGGAAAGACATTTCATGTGCATCAGACTTCCTCCCAAAATTCACTCTGAAGGATTAATGGGTATGGGCCGACAGCTCTTCTGAATTATTATGCGTGTGCCCTCCCTGCGACACTACAGTATTTTAGTTCCAATTCACGGAACACTACAATAGTTTAGGATATGTTCTTTTATAATGTGACTTGCCGGAACTTACGAGTAATGCAGCTTGATATGACGCATTGAAATGGAGTAATGAGCCGGCTGAAATATTGCTTTTATGGAAACAGCAAAGGGCATTATGAGCCCGTTCTAATGCCCTTGCGGATATGGCGCAAAATCAGAAAGAGACCAGTATGAACTGACGCACTCCCCACTGATCAATATCAGGGCGCGACCTCCTGCATTTAGCCGGGGCAGCATGCTTGAGAAAATGCGCCGCTCGCAACGGCTCCGGATCAATAGGCTGGAGCTGCGGTTCTACGTCCTCCTCGTAGTCGCAAAAACCATTGGAACACTTGAAAAATGTCAGCTTATTCAACATCAGCCTGCCGCATGCCGGACATATCATAAAATCCTCCTCCGACTATTTGATTTACCGCTTACAAATAATTATAGAAGAAAAACATTACAGCTCTGTTTCAGGAAGATGAAATGTTTGCGACATTAACTAGCCGGAATATTATTCCTCCAGTTGGTGATTCCCAAGATTTATTGTCATGCAGTGGAAGTCGAAAATACAACGGATTTTGTTAAAAAAAAAGGGTGGGGAACCGGTGCGGCCCCCCACCCTTTTTTCAGATGTCCCTACTTCAGGGCAACCGTTTTTCCCGGCCCTTCGAGTGCGGCCATGCGATGCTCCATCATCTCAAGCGCCTTCTCCAATTTCTCTATCCGGGCGTCTTTTTCCCTCATCTCTTTCTGCTGCGCCTTAATTGCCTCAATTATCACCGGTGCAAGTTTATCGTAAGAAAGCGTCTTATACCCATTGCTGTCAGTTTGGACCAACTCCGGCAGCACTTTTTCTACCTCCTGAGCTATCAACCCAATCTGTTTGCCGGTTTTGTAACCGGCTCCATTGACCCTATCCTTGTCCCACTCATATGACACTCCCGTTAGTTGCATTACCTTGTCCAGTGATGCATCCAGCGGCCTGACCTCTTTTTTGTACCTCACATCGGAAGGAGTAGCTATTGTAATCATGGTCAGACTGCCATCTATCTTCACTACACGATTGTTAAATTCGCCATAGATCAGAGGCTGGCTGCACCAACCGGTAGGCGGAGTATTTTGGGTATAGCAATTGTCTATGATGAGCTTATTCGACCCGTTTTCGTACTCGCCTGCACCATAGCCAAGAAATACGTTATATTCTCCGTCTTGATTTGCATACCCCGCACTGGCCCCGATGAAGGTGTTGCCCAAACCGGTGGTATGATCATGCCCCGTAGTATAACCCATATAGGTGTTATAAGACCCGATGTCCTTATTTCCTGCGGAGCCCCCTATAAACGTATTGCCTCCGGTTCCCGTATTAGATGCTCCTGCACCTATTCCAAAAAAATTATTGCTGGCACCTTCAGTGGCTGCCCATGCCGACCCGCAGCTTACAGCAAGAACCATCGCCGATATACATAATAATGCTCTTGTCTTCATGATATTCCCCCTTGTTTTCTATACTGAGTGACCCTCTCACCATAAAGTTATCATAATAAAAATTAGAAATCCACTAAAATTTTGTCATACGCTATAAGGAGGTTTCAACCCTTTCATTTCTCTCAATATTTTATGGTGCCACATCTGGGTAGTGCTTATTTGTGACATAGACTTTATGAAGCCGATGGGGATAATCATCAACAAGCTCGCCCGTCATTAATAAATTAGGGACACATACCATTTAATTATCAAGCGCAGCGGCGAGAGGGATGCTTATTCAGGGAAAATGGTGGACGGTAAGGGGATCGAACCCTCGGCCTCCACGTTGCGAACGTGGCGCTCTCCCAGCTGAGCTAACCGCCCTTTCGGTGATACCATGGTTCGATGAACTCACCATGACGAAATGACCCGTTATTATATCATGTTAGCGGCTCTTTCGTTAAATGCTGCGGTTTTGGGGAAGTGGGCCACTTTTAGACGGAAGGGTCTGAGTGATCTGGTGCGCAGCATGCTGATGGAAAATAAAACAAGCATATCGTAAGGAGTGGTAGAGTATTTGCATAAGGACTAATCTCTTCCGTTTCAAAGTGGCCCACTACCGGGTTTTTTATTGAGCAAAAAAACAAAAAAGATTTATTGAAGAGTTTCGGGATTTTAGCATCCGGTTTGTCTTGGCCGCTCCGGATAATTTATTATAAAAGTCTCATGGAACTTTTTGTCCGCGATTACAGACTCGGAGAATTCCCATTGATCGCAGGAATCCTGACCGACAGGGATGACTTGCCGATCGTCAGCGATGAAATGAATGCAGTCGATATCATTGAATTGCGCGTGGACATGTTCGGCAATGCCGAGCCGGGCCATGTCAAAAACGTATTCAAGGAAATACGGACGAAGTACAATAAGCCGATACTTGCAACTGTGCGCGATGTGCGCGAGGGCGGCGAAAAAGAGATCCCGGACCGTCTGGACCTTTACCGCGGCGTCATACCGCTTGCAGATTTGGTGGATGTGGAAATAGCATCTGCGGAGTTGTTTCCGCAGGTCAGAACGCTCTGCTCTACCTTTAAGAAAATTTTAATCGGGTCATATCATAATTTTGATGCAACCCCGGATAACGGTTTTCTGGATGGGATCGTCCGGCAGGGCAAAGACCTCGGCGCCGACATCGTCAAGATTGCTGTTAAGGCAACGTGCAAAGACGACCTGATAGGGTTTCTCCACTTCGCCCTCCGGAACAGGGACAAAGGACTGATTACGATCTCGATGGGCAATCACGGCCTGCCATCCCGGATATTCACGCCTCTTTTTGGCTCGCCGATCACCTACGGATTCATACGGACTGCGTCAGCGCCAGGCCAGCTCTCGGTGCAGGAGACCTTGTCCATATTCAGGAAATTGAAGATGCGGTAGGACAGCAAAATCATACCCCCTCCTAACCTCCACCTACCTTAAAGGGATGGATTTATCCCCCCTCTTGGGTTAAGAGGGGGCGAGAGGGAGTCACCTGATATCCAATTTCAGCTTCTTTTTGTTCCCCACGATCACAAGCACGTAATTCTTGTCGTCAAGATATTTTTTTGCAACCCTGAGGACGTCTTCCCTTGAGACCTTTTCGATGTACTCTTTGTATTTGTCGATATAATCGTCGCCGAGGTTGTAATACTGGACGGCCACGAGAAAATCGGCTATCTTTCTGCTCGTCTCAAGCCTTCTGGGGAAGCTGCCGATAAGATAATCCCTGGCATCGCGAAGCTCTGCGTCGGATATGAGATCGCTCTTCATGAGCTTTATCTGCTTCAGCATTTCGTCGATGACTCGGCCTGCCGATTCATTTTTGGTCTGGACCTCGACTTCGAACCTTCCCGGATATTTGCCGGCGGCAAAGAAGCTGTTGATCGAATAGGTGAGACCCATTTCGTCCCTGATTACCCTCATCAGCCTCGAAGCGAAACCGCCTCCGCCCAGGACGTAATTCATCACCGACACCGCATAATAATCCGGATTGTCCCTCGCAATGCCGAGCCCCCCGAAAACGATGTTGGCCTGGGTGACATCCTTGTCGATAATGTCCATCCCCGGCTTTTCGAGAACTGTCGGCACTGGGGTCGTGATCGCAACAGCTCTCTTTTCTCCTGGTTTCCACGACACGAAATACCTGTCAAGCAGCTTCTTCAGCTCTTCCGGACTGAGATCCCCAACTACGGCGAGTATGGCGTTTTCGGGGCGATAGAAGGCATCGTAGAAATTGACTATATCGGACCTTTCGATGCCGTTTATGCTCGCGACGCTGCCTTCGGCAAGCCTTCCGTAAGGATGACTGCCGAAGACATCCTTAATGAATTCCCTGCCTGCGATAAATCCAGGTTCTTCCTCTCTCTGTTTAAGCGAGCCTTTTACGAGTTCTTTCTTTCTGGCCAGTTCGTCAGCCGGAAACGAGGGATGCATGACGACATCCGAAAAAAGATCGAAGCCCTTGTCGATGTCCTTCTTCAGGATGGATAGCGAGACAGTAGTATAGTCGCTGTTTGTTGCCGCGTGGAGCGAGCCGCCGATGAAGTCGATCTCCCCGCTTATATCACCGCTCTTTCTGGTTGCAGTTCCTTCGGTCAGCATCATGGCAGCAAGATTGGCCGTTCCGGCCTTGACAGCCTCTTCTTCGAGTGGCGAAGCCTTGACGAGAATAGTGGCCATAACAATAGGCAGTTCGTGCCGCTCGACATAAAGCACGGTCAGGCCGTTGGGCAGCTTCTCTTTTTTTATGCTTATTGCATTTGCAGGCAAAGGCGCTGCAAATGCCACGCACAGCATGACAAACAACAACAGGATTATTTTGGGCTTATTCATTGGTTCCTCCCGGCTTCCCGGGTATGAGATAACCGGTGGTCCTGTTCTGAGTGGTCAGATACCGCGCGGCAGCGTCACGTACAGCCTCGGGCGTGACAGACCTGATCCCCTCTATATATTTGTCCCTGAGCCGCCAGTCGCCCACAACCTCGAACATACCAGTATACAACGCCTCGGAATAACCCGAATCGCGAGCGAAGATGAAAGATGCCTCGACCTGGTTCCTGGCCTTTTGCACCTCAAGCTCAGACGGCGGCTCCTTCGACAGCTTCCCGATCTCCTCAAGTAGGGCCTTTTCTACTTCCTTCACATCCTTGCCCGGAGCAACAGTGGCACTAAGCTGGAAAAGAAACGGATTGCAGTATAGGCCGCTGTAGTCGGCTGACACATCAAGGGCGATGCGTTTTTCGTAAACAAGGCTGCGATAAAGACGCGAACTCTTTCCGCCAGACAGCACCGTTGACAAAACATCGAGGGCCGCGCTGTCCTTGTCGGGAAAGCTCGGCACATGATATGCCATGATAATGGCGGGCAACTCAGCGGATTCCTTCTCGACATAGACTATCTTTTCGCCTTTCTGCTGCGGCTCGACTGTTTTGATCCTCTTGAGCTTACCGCCTGCAGGCGGGATTTTGCCGAACTCCTTTTTGATGAGCGGCATCAGTTTGTCGGGCCTTACATCGCCCGACATTATTATGAACGCATTGTCCGGAGAATAATAAGTCCCGTAGTAATCGGCGAGGTCGCTTCTGCTTAAGTCAATAATTTCCGACATCCAGCCGATCACAGGCTTGCGGTAAGCCTGCACCTCAAGGGATGTTGCCAGGACAGCCTCGTCCAGAAGGTTCTGAGGATCGTCCTCGTAACGCATCCGGCGCTCTTCCATGACGACGCTGCGCTCGGACTCGAGCTCTTTCGGATCGAGCAAAAGGTTTTTCATCCTGTCGGCTTCAAGCTCAATCGAAAGTTGTATGGAATCGGACGGAAGCGACTGATGGTACATCGTGTAATCCCTGGTAGTGAAGGCGTTATCCGTTCCGCCTTTGCGCTGGATAAGGTTTGAAAAGACCTTAGATCCGTAACGCGGCGTGCCCTTGAACATCAGGTGTTCGAGGAAATGGCTCATCCCCGACTTGCCTGCGGGCTCATCGACGGACCCAACACGATACCATATCTGGAACGTGGCGAGCGGTATCTTATGGTCCTCTATGAAGAGTATCTTCAGGCCATTGTCCAGCCTGAACTCCTCCACTGCGTCAGCTGCGGCAAGCGGACAGATGCAAAGGACAACGACAAGCAGAAAATTCCTGAGGGCAGCAGCAGACTTCATTCATCTCTCCACACTTCTATAGCGATGTCCGGGCAGACATGCGCGCACATGGCGCATCCGTTGCACTTGTCCGGACTTGCGAAGACAGCCGGGAAGTACCCGCTGCTGTTGAACCGCTCGTCGATTGCAATCGCCTCTTTTGGGCATGCTCCTATGCAATAACCGCATCCCTTGCACCTTTCGCGATCAATTTCTATCCTGCCTGTAACCTTCTTATTTATCGTCGCCTCTTTCATTAATGACCTCTATCTGCAAATGGTATCGGGCAGTCACACAGGGCCGCCCCTACGGATTAAATCCATTGTTAAGCCTGACCGGAAGTGTTCGGATCGAAGCGCGGCGTCTGAGTTTTCAGGGCCACCCATCTAAGTAGTGCAAGAAAAACAAACCATATCATTATTATGACCAGACGCTCCGCTGATTCACAAGGGCTAATCGGCGCACGAGATCGAATACTTCCGGCCAGGCTCAATAGTTTAAATCTATTCATAACACAATTATTCGTCAATCCCAAGCATCTCTTCCGCATGCCTGAGGGAACGGTCGGTCACCTTGCCTCCCAGCATGCGCGCGAGTTCCTCGCGTCGCTTTTCGCCTGCAAGCACCTCTATACAAACCTTGACCTCTTTCTCGGAGAGCACCTTTTCAACACTCAGGTGACAATCGGCAAGCGCGGCTATCTGTGGCAGGTGGGTAATGCACAGTACCTGGTATTTTTCTGCAAGTAGGTGCAGCCTGTTCCCCACATGCTGGGCAGTCACCCCGCCAATGCCTGCGTCCACTTCGTCGAAGATAAGCGTGCCGGCCGATGGGCTATGATGTGCGTCTCCACCGGCTTTGTGTCCGGCAGACTTACGCCCGGCGATTTCACGCTTGCCTATTTCAAGACACTTGAGCGCCAGCATGATCCTGGAAAGCTCTCCGCCCGATGCAACCTTTGAGAGTGGCTTCGGCGGCTCTCCGGGGTTTGCCGAAAAGAGGAATTCGATATCGTCGATCCCCGAAGGTCCGACCTCGCTCCTCTTCTTGATATCCACCCTGAAGTCGGCCTTCTGGAACCCGAGTTCCCTCAGTTCCTGGACAACAAGCTTCGACATCAGTCCAGCTGCAGTCCTTCTTTTTTTGGACAATTCGCCAGCAAACACAGCAAGCCCAGACTCCGCTGCAGCAAGCTCCCTCTCATACTCGTCGCCTTGTTCTTCCGCATGTTCGAGGCCCTGCAATTCCGCAAGAGCGGCATCACGATGCCTCAGTATGCCTTCAATCCCTTCGCCGTACTTTTTTTCGAGTTTCTTTATGAGCTCAAGCCGGTCGTCAAGATCGGCCAGCCTTCCGGGATCGACCTCGTAGACATCGCGTAGCTTCCTGAGTGATGCAGAGGCATCCTCGACGAGAGGCAAAGCGGATTCAAGCAGAGACAGGCTTTCCTCCGCACTGCGGTCTATCCGGGCCATGTCCTTTACATATGTAGCAGCCTTTGATATCTTTTCGATGCCAGACCCTTCGAAATCATAAAGAAGCGCATACGCGCCCTCTGCGAATTCCCTCAGCTTAGTTGCATTCAAGAGAATTGCTCTTTCTTCTTCAATGGCCTGTTTTTCTCCGTCGCCAAGCGAGGCGGCATCGATCTCATTTACCTGAAACCGCAGGAATTCGATCTGCAGCGCCCTTTCGCGGGCCTTTTCCTTTATTTGGCTGACCCTGCCTCTCAGCCCGGCAACTTCCTGAAACAAAGATTGCAATGAAGTTGCTTCTTCGCTGAGACCGCCGAAGGTATCAACAAGGGAGAGATGGCTTTCCTTCTTCAGAAGCCCCTGGTGTTCATGCTGCCCGTGGATGTCCACAAGCCCACTACCAACAGCTGCAATAGAGGCAAGACTTACGGGGGTGTCGTTGATATAAGCGCGGCCCTTGCCTTTGCCCGTGATGCGGCGAAGAATAATGCCTTCGCTGCCGTCGACGCCGATTTCGGAAAGAAGCGGTATGTCGGCGGGATCGAAGGTCGCCTCGATGCGGGCCTCGCTGCTGCCTGTCCTGATGAAATCCTGGGAAGCCTTGTCGCCGAGCAGCACGCCGAGGGCGTCTACGATGATCGACTTGCCCGCGCCCGTTTCACCGGTCAGCACGTTCAAGCCGGGTTGAAAGACGATCGACAGATCGTCGATGATGGTGAAGTCCTTGATTCTGAGTTCACGCAGCATTATGCCGCCGTTACAGTAATCCCGTGAATTCCTCTTGCTTTACAGGCCCAAGGATCGTGAGACTCATCGGTCCGCCGTTTATAAGCCTGGCGGAAAGTTCCCTGGCATGTTCAAGGGTCACGGCCTCTATCTCCTTCATGATTTCAATCTGCGAGAAATGCCTGTTGTAATATATCTCCTGCCGGGCGTTGCTCTGCATCTTGCTGCTCGTTGATTCGAGGGCGAGTACGAGATTGCCTTTCAGCTGGTCCTTGGCCCGCCTGAATTCTACTTCCGATATGGTATGTTCGAGGTTCTTCATCTCCCTGATTATAAGCTCTGCGACGGTCGCCGCCTTCTTCTTTCCTGTGCCGGCGTAAACCGCCCAGAACCCGGCATCTTTGTAGGATGACAGATAGGAATAGATGCTGTAGGCATACCCTTTTTTTTCCCTTATCTCCTGAAAGAGACGGGAGCTCACGGAAGCCCCGAGGATAGTGTTGAGCAGAGAGAGTGTATATCGTTCCTCGCTTGCATATGGAATTCCGTTTACGCCGATGCAGAGATGCGCCTCCGAGAGGTCTTTGGTATGAACATCCACCCGTCTGCCAAAAGAAGGATTGGAAAAGGTCTCGGGCTCTGAGCCGCGCCTGAGGCTACCGAGGTGACGGTTGAGCTTTGCGAGGACTATGTCGGGCTCGAAATTACCGGCACATGATATAACAGTGTCTGCTGTGCCGTAATATCTCCGCACATGGCTGATCAGGTCGTCGCGCTTGAAATTTTTTATAGTGTCTCTGCGGCCGAGCACAGGTTGTCCGAGTTCAGTCTCGCCGTAGATTGTCTTGCTGAAAAGATCGTGGATATAATCGTCAGGAGTGTCTTCGGCAAGCTTTATCTCTTCCTTGATGACACCCTTTTCCTTTTCGAGTTCATCCTCGGCAAATGTGGAATGAAGGAACACATCAGTGAGGAGGTCGATGCCGCGGTCGATATACTCGTCGAGGATCTTCACATAAAACGCCGTGTTCTCACGGGATGTGAAGGCGTTCAGGTCGCCGCCGAGGCTGTCGATTTCGATAGCGATGTCGTGTGCGGAACGCTTCTTAGTTCCCTTGAAAAACATGTGTTCAAGAAAATGCGAGATGCCGTTTTTGTCCGGGGGCTCGTTGCGGGAGCCTACCTTTACCCATATCCCGACTATGAAAGAGCGGGAGCTTTTAACCTGCTCCATTACCACCGGGATGCCGTTGTCAAGATAGTGTTTAGTAAACATAAAATTTCAGGGAGGCTGTCTGAATCGATTTATGGAGCAATGATACGGGCATCCGGAAGATCAGGATGCCCGTTTGCCGTTATCTGTTTTCTTTCTGCCGCTGTTCCTTAAGTACTTCCTTGCGGCTCAGCCTGATCCTTCCCTGGTTGTCTATCTCGATAACCTTTACAAGTATCTCGTCTCCCATGTTGAGCTCGTCGGTGACCTTGGCTATTCTCTGCTCCGAGATCTGGGAGATATGCAGAAGACCGTCGGTGCCGGGAAGTATTTCAACGAATGCACCGAAATCCGCAATCCTTACAACTTTGCCGAGATAGGTCTTGCCGACTTCGGCCTCTGCAACTATGCCGTTTATGATTTCAATCGCCTTCTTCGCAGATTCTTCATCGCTCGAAGCGATATTAATCGTTCCACTATCATCGATGTCGATCTTGGCCCCGGTCTGCTCTACAATGCCGCGGATGACCTTGCCGCCGCTGCCGATAACTTCCCTGATCTTGTCGGGCTTGATCTGCATGGTGTAAATCCTCGGCGCGTGGGGCGAAAGGTTATCGCGTACAGCGGGCATTGCTTCAGCCATTTTACCCAGGATAAACAACCTGCCGTTCTTGGCCTGCTCAAGCGCCCTTTCGAGTATCTCGCGGCTTACGCCGCCGATCTTCAGGTCCATTTGGAAGGCAGTGATGCCTCTTGTAGTTCCGGCGACCTTGAAATCCATATCTCCGAGATGATCTTCGAGCCCGAGGATATCGGTCAGCACAACAACATCGTCGCCCTCCTTGATGAGCCCCATGGCGATACCCGCCACAGGTGCACTGATGGGCACGCCCGCATCCATGAGTGAAAGGGTGGAGCCGCATACCGTCGCCATCGAGGACGAACCGTTGGATTCGAGGATATCAGACACTATGCGGATGGTATACGGAAAGACTTCCTTGGACGGAAGTATATACTTGATCGCACGCTCCGCAAGGGCGCCATGGCCTATTTCACGCCTGCCCGGGCCGCGCATCGGTTTGACTTCGCCGACGCTGAATGGCGGAAAGTTGTAGTGCAGCATGAACGATTTGAATGATTCACCGTCGAGCGAGTCTATCCTCTGTTCGTCGTCGGAAGTTCCAAGTGTCGTGGCGACGAGGGCCTGCGTCTCACCCCTGATGAAGAGAGCGGAGCCGTGCACCCTCGGCAGTATCCCCATATGGCAGGTAATCTGCCTTATCTCATCGGGCCGGCGTCCGTCAGCCCGTTTGGATTCCTTAAGTATCGTGTTCCTTACGATCTCGTTTTCGTAATCATCGAATGCATTTGCGATGTCCCTTGTAAGGTCTTTCTCTGCATTGCCCGCAAAGCGCTCGGCATTTTCGGGGGTGTTCAGCTTCTTTATTGTTTCATCGAGTATTACATCGAGTGCATGCTGCCGCTCATGTTTACCCGGTATATGAATGGCGTCATGAATCGTGCCTGATACCATCTGCCTGACAAGGGCAACTAATTCCGGCTTTTCCTCGACCGGCGGAACAGGCCTCTTTTCCTTGCCTACCTTGGCCTTCAACTCATTCTGGAGGGCCACAATCCTCTTTATTTCCTGGTGTGCAAAGTCTATCGCCTCGATCAGGGCTGCCTCGGAAACCTCAGCCCCTCCGCCTTCGACCATTATGACGGCTTCTTCGGTGCCCGCGACAACCAGGTTCAGGTCGAGATTCTCGCTCTCCGACAGGTCGGGGAAAACAACAAGGTTTCCGTCAAGTCTTCCCACCCTGACTGCGCCGACGGGGCCGCCAAATGGGATATTTGAGATATGTAAAGCTGCAGACATACCTATAATACCGAGCATGTCCGCAATATTTTCAGTGCCGTAGGACAGGACTGATACAATCCCCTGTGTTTCGCAATAGAAACCCTTGGGGAAAAGGGGCCTCATAGGGCGGTCTATAAGCCGTGAGGTCAGGACTTCTTTTTCAGTAGACTTGCCCTCCCGTTTGAAAAAGCCTCCCGGTATCTTGCCGGCGGAATATGTCTTCTCCTGATAATCAATCGTGAGAGGGAAAAAATCGAGTCCCTCTTTCGGCTTTTTGCTGGCCACTGCCGTTGCAATAACTACGGTATCGCCGAACTTCACCACAACAGACCCGTCCGCCTGCCTCGCCATCTGTCCTGTTTCGAGAATCAGCCGCTTGTCCTTAATCTCCAGTTCTAAACTTGTCATGAATTAACTTTATATCTCCTTGGTATAAATACTGTCCGTGCAATTATGAGAATGCTATTTTCTCAGGCCGAGACGCCCTATAACAGTGTCGTAGCGGCTCCTGTCGGATATTTTCAGGTAATTAAGGAGTTTCTTCCGTTGAGCAACGAGTTTCAACAGCCCTCTTCTCGAATGATGGTCCTTCGCGTGGGTCTTGAAATGGTCAGTCAGATAACTGATCCTCTCACTCAGCAGCGCAATCTGCACCTCCGGAGATCCGGTGTCCGTCTCGTGCGTCTTGAAATTATCGATGATCCCCTTTTTCTTCAATGTGTCAAACATTAGCTCACCACCTTTCCTTTAAGGTATCCTCATTTACTACAGACGCTGAATATTGTCCGTAAGGACGAATTTTCAGTGTAAATAGGTTACCATATGCCTTCCCGCCCTGTAAACCCCGTATTACGAAGACATCCACTTGCCCCCAAGCCGGTCGGGGTGTTCAGCACTAACCCTCTTTTTTTTACAGTATAGCCTGATAGCCTGAAGTGGTTGAATTCGAAGCTCACTGTCTGAGTTTTCAGGGCTACCAACCGGGAAATGTAAATTTCTCTATTTACAGACTGCTCATTTTATGATTGGCCTGATTTTTGTCAATAACAATGACTAATTCAGTGCGCGAGAGGCAAATACTTCAGGCTATGCAGTCCTCACTTATGATTAAAGTGGACTAAGTCATCACGCAACATTTTTATCCACTCTGACCTTCACTTTATCAGTTCGCCCGCGTTTTATTATACAGTTATTCGACCGGTGTCACCACCGCCATAACGACAAGCTTCTCACCTTTTGAAGCCTTGAAGCCGTGGGGGACTTCGGGATCAACAAGGATGGCAGTCTTTTCGCCGGCCTCTATCTCTTCATCTCCGACAGTAAATACACCTCGCCCCTCGACACAATACATCATGAGCCTGAGCGGGGCCTTGTGAGGCTTAAGCTCCTGGCCGGCTTCGAGACACATGAGCGCGACGCGCATCTCAGGCGTGTCGGCGAGCATCTCCCTGTATATTTTATCCGGATAAAAGGTGGTGAGCTTCTCGATGTCCAGGACTGTGGCGGCCATTGATTCCTCCTCTATGAGCATATTCATTTTTCAGTATATCAAGATAACTCAGCGGCTGATATTAGATAGCTCAAGTCACTTTCTCAGAGCTTTCCGTATTGTTTCAAGAAGCTCACTGGGAGTATACGGCTTGGATATGAATTCCGCTCCTTCCGTGATGATTCCTTTTCTATGTATGACATCGGCAGGATACCCGCTTGCAAAAATCACCTTGGCATCGGACCTGATCCTCTTTATATCCTCATATGCCTCTCTGTCGTTCTTCTTGGGCATGATTACATCAAGAAGGACTAAGTGTATATTGTCCTTATTTTCACGAAACCGCTTCACAGCGTCTTCTCCATCCACGGCTTCGATAACCCGATAGCCATACTGCTCCAAACACACTTTTGCAATATTTCTCACCCATCGATCATCCTCGGCCAGCAAGACGGTTTCAGAGCCACCGATGATCCGGGGCTTTCCTGAAGTCATCTTGTCATCAATCATCTCTCCAGTCAGAGGGAGATATATCATGAAGGATGCCCCCTCACCCGGCTCGCTGTAAACATCGATGAAGCCATTGTGCTGCTTTATTATGCCATAGACGATCGAAAGCCCCAGTCCAGTACCTTTGTTTACCTCTTTTGTCGTAAAGAATGGATCAAATATCTTCCCCATGGTCTCTTTGTCAATTCCTGTCCCGGTGTCGGAAAAGGTGAGCAATGCATAAGCACCCTGCTTTCCATATCCATAATTTCTGATGAATTCCGCATCAATATTAACCGCTTCGGTCCTGATTGTCAGCACCCCGCCATCTGGCATTGCATCCCGGGCATTCGTCGCTAGGTTCATCAGGAGCTGTTCCATCTGTGCCACATCTGCCATTACGATTAAATCCTTCGCCGGAAGTACCAATTTAAGCTCTATGTCTTCTCCGATGAGCCGGGAAAGAAGATTTTCAGCAGCCGCTATTATCTCATTCACCTTGACTGGCTTGGGGAAGTTGGCCTGTTTTCTGCTGAAAATGAGAAGCCGCTTTGTGAGATCCGCTGCCCGCTCCGCAGCCCTGAGGATCTGGTCGAGAGGTGATTTCATGGCATGCTCTTTC
>DATJOY010000071.1:0-14643 GCA_035506695.1 Dissulfurispiraceae bacterium | reverse complement strand
TTTATAATTTTTCTGCTCTGGGGGTTCTATTCATCGTGCATATTCCTGATCGGCGCTGAAACTGTGCACAACCTTGAGTCGGGAAGGAAAAAGTAGGAATCGCTCTACTGTCTGTCGAGCCTTGTCAATCCTTCTTCGAGCGCGTCTATCATAGCCTCTGCGTATTCTTCACGCGTGATTCTTCTGTCTAATGGAGGATTCCTTCTCGCCTCTCCGCAGGGGTGATACTGGTCCATTATGTTCACATAGGTATCGGGCGAAATCTCCCTGACGACAAATCTCATTATCTCCCTTGTGCCTGCAACTCCACCGGGCATCACCAAATGCCTGAGCAGGATTCCGCGCACGGCGATGCCTCTTTCATTCAGCACAAGATCGCCGGTCTGGCGATGCATTTCCTTCAGCGCCTCTTTTGCCCTTTGCGGGTAATCGGGCGCCTTGAGATATTTAGCGGCGATCCCGTGATCAATGCACTTGAAATCGGGCATATAGATATCAAAGATGCAGTCAAGCAGTTGCAGGCTTTCTACGGAGTCGTAACCGCCGGTATTGTAGACCAGCGGCACATCCAGCCCTTCTTCAATCGCATACGGCAAAGCTTCAAGTATTTGAGGAACAACGTGAGTAGGCGTAACAAAGTTTATGTTGTGACATCCCTGCCTTTGAAGGTTCAGCATCATGCGCGCGAGGGTTTCAGGTGACGTTTCAGTTCCTTCGCCAAGATGACTGGTTTCCCAGTTCTGACAAAAAATGCAGAGCAGATTGCAGTGCGTGAAAAAGATAGTGCCCGATCCATTTGTCCCAACAAGGGGTGCTTCTTCTCCGAAATGGGGACCGAAGCTTGAGACCATCGCCACCCTGCCCGTGCGGCAAATGCCCTTTTCATCTTCAAGCCTGTTGACTCCGCACTCTCGCGGACATAGGTGGCAACTTTTCAGCATCTCGCCGGCCTTGCTTATACTTTCGGCCAGCCTACCGGTCCTGTGCGCTTCTATGTACGACGGGATGAACAATCCGTTATTTGAACACCCTGTCGAAGATGAATCCGATATTCCGCATGTAATAATCGAGGTCGAATATCGACCTGATCTCGGCCTCCGGAAGATACTTCGCAATCTCCCGGTCTCTAAGCAGAAGCTCCATGAAACCAATCCCCTTGCCCCAGCTTTCCATAGCATTTTTCTGGACCATGGCATAGGCCTCCTCCCGGACCATTCCCTTGTCGATCAGCGTCAGCAGGACCCTCTGGGAGTTGAACAGCCCGTAACTCCTGTCCATGTTCTTCTTCATGTGTTCAGGGTAAACGTGCATATCCCTAACGATGCCGGTCAGCCTGTGCAGCATATAATCGATGAGGATCGTGCTGTCGGGGATGATGATCCGTTCTACAGACGAGTGAGAGATGTCCCTTTCATGCCAGAGGGCTATGTCCTCAAGCGCTGCAAGCGCATTGGATCGCACAACCCTTGCGAGTCCGGTAAGGTTTTCGCTTCCGACCGGGTTTCTCTTGTGCGGCATGGCGGACGAGCCTTTCTGGCCTGCGGTGAACGGTTCTTCTGCCTCAAGCACCTCGGTGCGCTGGAGGTGCCTAATCTCGAGTGCGATCTTCTCGATGGCACCCGCCACAAGAGCAAGGGCGGTCATGTATTCCGCGTGCCTGTCGCGCTGCACAACCTGCGTGGCCACAAGTTCAGGCGAGAGCCCCAGCCTGGCGCAGACTATCTCTTCGATCTTTGGAGGCATGTTCGAGAATGTCCCGACAGCTCCTGAAATCTTGCCGACGCTGATGACTTCCCGCGCACGTGTCATGCGCGCGAGGCACCTCTTAGAGTCCTCGTACCAGAGGGCGAATTTCAAGCCGAAGGTCATCGGCTCGGCATGGACGCCGTGGCTCCTGCCCATGCAGGGCACGTCTTTGTATTTGAAGGCTTGCGATTTGAAAATGTCCATGATGGCCTTCAAATCGCTTATGATGATGTCAGCTGCCTCCCTCATTAACAATGAGAGTGCGGTATCAACCACATCGGAAGAGGTAAGGCCCTTGTGGATGAAGCGTGAATCAGGGCCGACGTGCTCTGCAACTGATGTTAGAAAGGCTATGACATCATGTTTGATCGTCTTTTCGATCTCGTCGATCCTTGCGATGTCGAAGCGGGCCTTTTCCCTTATCGTCGCAAGGGCTTCAGCCGGTATCTCGCCTATCCCGGCCCAGGCCTCACAAACCGCGAGCTCGACGTCCAGCCATTTCCGAAACCTGTTTTCCGGCTCCCACAGCGCGCCCATTTCTGGACGGGTATATCTCGATATCATAAGACCTCCGTCGATGCCAATGAACAGTTCATGAATCCTTGTAAAGTCGCTTACGCCTGCACTGTACATTGAAGAAATTTCTTTAGTGCTGCATAAAATATCCACCGAACAGGAGGGGAGGGATGAATCAAAGGCTTTAAAGCGATACCTTGAAGATTTTCATACCAATAAATTCATCGGAAACAGGAAGTCACGAATGGTTAAATCCTTCAGGTCTCGATGAATATGCTTTCAGCATCGCATTTTAAAGACTTTGAGGCGTTCCTCCCATCCTGATTATGCAATGTTAGGTAATGTCATAAAAACAACAGCCGCTCTATTTTAATCGAGTCCTTCGCGACTTTTCCAATGCCGAATATCCTGCCACTGTCGTCTTTCAGCCTGATCACAGTGCCGGCTGTTTTCAGTGGGTCGGGCAGCGAAAGAAGCGGCAGGGCATTGCCGTTCCTCGCCTTCCTCAGGTCCTCTCCTGCAACCGTCAGCTCCGGAAGGTGCTGCAGGACGGAATCGATTGAATGCAGGGCAGACGCTTTTTGCGGCAATTCACCTATCCAGGCAGCGTCTCCTATCCTGAAATTACCCACCCTCATCCGTGTCAGTTCAACCATATGCGCACCTGCCCCAACCACATCTCCGATATCGCTGCAAAGTGAGCGGATATACGTCCCCTTGGAACAGACAATTTTCAGGGTAAAAAAAGGAATATCGAATCCGATGACTTCTATGGAGCTGACATTCACCTTCCGCGCCTTGCGCTCGACCTCAATCCCTTTTCGGGCGAGCTTGTAAAGCGGCTTTCCGGAAACCTTCAGGGCCGAATACATAGGAGGCACCTGTTCGATCTCGCCGGTAAAATGAGGAAGTACCCGCTTTATGTCGTCACCAGTGATATTGAAATCTTCGACCTTCCTTATTATAGTGCCTTCGGAGTCGAGTGTGTCCGTCGTTTCCCCGAGTTTGGCTGTGGCTATATATTCCTTTTCGAGTGCTTCGATAAACGAGGCAATCTTGGTCGCCTCATTCAGGCAGACCAGCATCACACCTGTAGCGAGCGGGTCGAGTGTCCCGGTATGGCCCGCCTTCTTAACCTTAAAGACCTTCTTTACAGCCGTAACGGCATCCTGCGAGGTTATGCCCCTGTCTTTATTAAGATTTACTACGATGTTCATCAGAGTTTGTACAACCCGAGTCCCTTAAGCCCTATCATAATTATGTAGGAATATGACGGGGGCCTTATCTGGTCGCCCGGCGTACGCGTGGTCAGCAGGTTGACGTTCCAGCACTGGTCTTTATAGTTCGCCCCGATTGCAAACTCCCTGAGCCCCGGTCCTTTTGCATCATAACTCGAGTTGATTTTTGCCAACCAGTGATTGCCGAGTGGAATATTGAAACCGATTGAATACAACATAAGATTGTCTATCCTTGAATAACGCTCCGAAAGGCCAAGGGTTATGTCCCTGAAAACCTGGAAATTGACACCCGAATTGAGGTTACTAAGCCTGTCGATACTGAAATCATATGCCGTGTCAAATGTAAAATTCACGGGGAAGGCCGGGCCTGTAACAGCGCCTTCCAGCCTCGTCGGCTGCACCGAATGGTGTGAGACAGTGGTGGTGCCGACTAAGCCGTTTTCGATGTTGGAAATATCCTCAGCTGTAATAATATTCCCGTTATGGAAGTCATAAGGCTGCGTAAGCCTGAGAGAGACGTCGAGCCCCTTAAACATCAACTTATTGTAAAGGCCGAGGGTCACAACAGATGTCCTGACCGGCAGCTCGGTCGCATCAAAGAGAGGCATGATCTTGGCTGAGGGGATGAAAGTGTACTCTACAGAAGGTTCCACAATATGGAGGAATGAACCATAATCCCTGAGAAAACGCATCTGAGCCTGGGCGTCATACTGAAACAGCTCCCTGTGGGCTGACGATCCGAATGTCCCTCCGTTTGTGAGATTATAGTATGTCTCCCTGAGCGAAACCGCCTGTGTCAGGCGTATCGCATCTCCGAAAGAATATGATAGCGTCGGTTGCAGATCAAGCCTCTGCCCGCCCGGGTCCAGCGTCCTGTAAAAGTTTGCGGCGTTGGCCTGGAGGGTAAATATTGCCGGACCTAATAGCGTAGGGTTGATTACATATCCGAGCTCAGGCAGTTTTTGCGGCACATGCTCCGATAACCCTTCCCTCAGATTCACCCAATGCTGCGCGAGCAGATAGGCCCTCGAATTGTCAAAAGGCAGCGAAGCTTCACCGGTACTCTGCAGAAAGCGGCTGATGTTTGTGACAAAGTCCTTAGGGTACTCCTTGTAATACACCTCTGAGTTGATATAATTTACATCCAGAAAGGTTTGAATATTTCCGGTCTTATATTTGTCGGTAACCTTGACTTCCCAAAGGCTTTGATTCAGATACCTGTCGCTTATATGATAAGCGTACCATTTGCCTTCATGGTTGAAATCGAGGAAGCGGTATTCAACCCCGGTGCCGACCCCTCTCTTGCTGAAGTAGTCTCCCGTAAAGGTTGCATCCTTGTTTTCATCAATGGCCCAGAAAAACGACTGGCTGTAACGCATGCCTTTTCGCGAATCAGTCCCGACTGCGGGGATCTCAAACCCGGTCTGGCGATCATTACCCAGACTGGTCCAAAAATAAGGAGAATACAGGACCGGTGAGTTCTTCACACGGAATGTGGCATTTTTAGCCGTCATCTTATCGCCGATCAGCAGATCAGCGTCATCTCCCCTGAAACACCAGTCGGGCCTCTGTGATACCGGAATCTTGTCCGAGGTCAGTATCTCTGCAGTCCTGTATGACTCCGAATCGCAGGCAGAGAAATAGGCCTTCTTCGCCCGGTAGTGGTGATCTCCCAGCTTCTGCATGTCCACGCCGCTTATCCAGTACTTATCTTTCTTAACGTATATGTCGGCTTTCTTCAAAGTGCCGGTGCCGTCATCGAGGTTGTAATCCGCCTGGTCGGTCTTGATCAGGTAATCATTGTTCTCTATCGTCACATTGCCGGTCAGTTCGGCATCCGCAGATTCATTGAAATAGACGGCGCTGTCTGCAGTGATAATGGAGCCGTCTTTTGCAATCCTCACATTCCCCTTGGCCACATACCTCTGTTCTTCCTTGAAATAATCAAGTATCTCCGAGGTGATGGTTGCCGCGCCGGTCGGAACATTGACGGGTGCGACGATTGCCGGTATCTCCCGCTTCTGCTCAGTCCTGATCTGGCGGCGATTGCCGGAATCGGGAGCAAGGGGTTCCCTGGCCGGCTTCACATCCATTGCCAGATATTTCTGTCTATCGCTGAAATAATCATAAATTTCGGTATTGAAGCCGACCGCCTCGGATTTATCGGCCAAAGCGATGTTGAAAAGAGCGACAAGACCCATGCCTGCAATTGACAGGAGTATTTTCGCAGCTGCAAGGCGGATATTCACAGCGTCTCCCTCAGTGTACTCAATACGGACCTCTCTCCAAGCGCCTCCAATGCTTCACCCGCCGTATAGAACGAGCCTGTAATTATAATCACCGCAGGCTTTGCGCCCGACAAGGAAGACTGCAGCTCTTTTGCAGCCCCAAGGGCGTCTCTCAGCGTGGCAGCCACCCTGATATTTGCAAAGCCTTCCGCACGGGCAAGGTCCGCGAGCCTGTCGGGAGATTCAGCCCTGCTGTATGCAGGAGAAGTAAAAATGGTTTCGGCTGCAACCGGAAGAAGTGCATCGAGAATTTCTTTTATGTCCTTGTCGGCCATAATTCCGAGCACCATAATTATCTTCCTGTCAGGCAGATATCCGGTGACAAAACCGGCAAGCGCCCCGGCCGCTTCTGCATTGTGTGCCCCGTCCACGATAACCGGCGGATCGGAGCTGACGAGTTCGAGCCTTCCGCGCCATCTGGTAGATGCGAGGCCTTTTCTTACCGCCTCTACACTTAACTGAGGGCAGGCACATAGGTCTGCCCCCACATCGTTATTGAAATCATTTTTCCCGATAGCAATGGACACTGCCTTGACAGCCAAAGAGGCATTGACGACCTGGTACTCGCCGGCCAGTGGCGTGAACAACCGGTCTAAATTCACGGTGCCGTTCGAGTAATCGAAGTATGTACCTTCGATGCCTGTCGATTTAAGACAACCCGAAAAGTCCCTTCCATATACCACCAGAGGGGCGGACCTGTCGCATGCAGCGGATGCAATGACATCTTCCGCATCTTTCTGCTGTCCGGCCGACACGACCGGGACGCCGCGCTTTATAATGCCGGCCTTTTCCCCGGCAATCACAGCAAGGCTGTCTCCCAGGAATTCCCGATGGTCACAACTAATATTTGTGATGACCGAAACCTCGGGCAAAACGAGGTTGGTGGCATCGAGCCTGCCGCCCATGCCTGTTTCAATAACGGCCCATTCGACCTTTTGCCGCACAAAGTAAACAAAGGCAATCGCCGTCACAACCTCGAAAAAAGTGGGGTTCAAATCCCTGTCGGCGTTCTCTATCGCAGATCTTATTTCAGTGGTAAGTTCGGAAACCTCCGCTTCTGAGATGTCCCTGTCGTTGACCCTTATCCTCTCAGTGAAGCTCACAAGATGAGGTGAAGTGAAGAGCCCGACCCGAAACCCGTGAGCCTTGAGGACCGATGCGATCATCGCGGAAACCGATCCTTTGCCGTTGGTACCGGCCACATGTATGCACTTCATTTTTTTATGCGGATTATCTGCCAGTGAAAGAATTGCCTCTGTTTTATCCAGACCGAGCTTGATGCCGAATTTCTGAAGACTATAAAGATAGTCAATCGCGGCATTATAGCTCATGGGTTCGCCTGTTCCCGGGGTATTGGCATGAAGTGCTCGATGAGTTTAAACGCCGTATCCTTCAGCTGTCTGCGCTCAACGACAAGATCTATCATGCCATGTTCCAGCAGAAATTCGGCCCGCTGAAAATTGTCGGGCAACTGCTGCTTGATCGTCTGTTCAATGACCCGCTGGCCGGCAAATCCGATAAGAGATTTCGGTTCGGCCATGATAATGTCTCCGAGCATCGCAAAACTCGCGGTAACGCCTCCGAAAGTAGGGTCGGCGAGGATGGAGATATAGAGGACATCCGAATCCCTAAGCTTGGCGATTGCAGCCGAGACCTTCGCCATCTGCATCAGCGAAAACATCCCTTCCTGCATCCTTGCGCCTCCTGAAGCCGAAACAACGATCAGTGGTACCTTCTTTTCAAGGGCACGCTCGGCAGCGCGCGTGATCTTCTCTCCCACTACAGAGCCCATGCTGCCGCCCCAAAAAGAAAAATCCATAATCGCCAGAACAACCGGCCTTGTATTTATGCCGGCGTCCCCATAAATTACCGCTTCGGAAATGTCGCTCTTGTGTCGGTATTCATCAAGCCTTTCCATGTAAGATATCTCATCCCTGAATGCAAGCGGGTCGGTCGGCGACATGTCGCTGTCGAGTTCGATGAAGCTGCCTTCGTCGGCAATATAGCTTATGCGTTCCCTTGCGCTGATCCTGAAATGGTAGTTGCACTTGGGGCAGACCTGCAGGTTCTTCTCGATCTCCTTTTTATAGATGATCTCCTTGCAGCTGTCGCACTTGATCCATAGCCCTTCAGGGATCTTGACCTTCTTTTCTGCCTTTATATCTTTTCTTTTCTTGAACCAGGACATGGTAATTTAATGTGGCGGCGATTCGCCGTCAGATCGCCTCTCTCAGGTTTTTGATGAAGTCCCTTGCGTTGTCCGGATCTTCATGGAATTTTTTCACAATAGCGCTCCCGACGATAACACCGTCGGCAACCCTTGCAATATTACCTGCATCATCCGGCGTCGATACCCCAAACCCTACGGCAACCGGTTTGTCGGACATCTCCCTGAGTAGTCCGACATGATTGCCGAACTGGTCCTCAAGCGAAAGCTTCGAGCCGGTGATGCCGGTCATCGAAACATAGTAAATGAATCCCCGGGATGCAGCCGCAATCCTCTTCATTCTTTCCGGAGTAGAGGTTGGTGCAACCAGGAATATAGTATCGATTTTTCTTGAGCGGCAGTTTTTTATAAGATTCCCGGCCTCTTCGGGCGGAAGGTCGGGGATAATTAAGCCGTCAACACCGGCATCGGCAGCGTCGGCAACAAATTTTTCTTCTCCATATTTGAAGACCGGGTTGTAATAAGTCATAAAGATGACCGGCACCTGTGTCCGCTTTCTCAGTTCCTTCATGAAGGCCAGCATTTTTTTCAAAGATACCCCCGCCAAAAGCGCACGTTCGGCTGCCCGCTGAATGGTAGGACCGTCGGCAACAGGATCGGAAAAAGGCACCCCTAGTTCTATAATGTCAGCGCCGCACTCCTGCAGCAAAAGGACGCGCTCCATGCTCTTTGCGAGGTCCGGGTCGCCGGCCATGATATACGGTATGAAGGCCTTCCGGCCCCCGGTTTTCAACCTTCTGAATGTCATGTCTATCCTGTTCATATCAGATTCAGATGTCCATTCCCTTGAGCTTTGCAACCTGCTGCACGTCCTTGTCACCGCGCCCCGAAAGGTTTACGATCATTATCTTGTCTTTGGAAAGTTCGGGGGCGACCTTCACAACTTCTGCGAGTGCATGGGCCGATTCGAGTGCGGGGATGATGCCCTCCGTTCTCGATAGAAGCTCGAAGGCAGCAAGCGCTTCGTCATCATTAGCATAGGTGTACTTAACCCTTTCAGAATCCTTCAGGAATGCGTGCTGCGGTCCGACGGACGCGTAATCCAGTCCCGCCGAGACCGAATGGGTCTCAAGGACATTACCGTCATCGTCCTGGAGCAGGTACGTCTTGCATCCCTGAAGAACGCCGACTGAGCCTCCGGCAAAACGGGCCGCATGCTGTCCGCTTTCTATACCCCTGCCGCCGGCTTCCACGCCGATCATCTCTACGTCCTCGCCGAGGAATTCGTTGAACAGGCCCATGGCGTTGCTCCCGCCTCCGACGCATGCTATCAGGCAATCGGGCAGCCTGCCCTCGGCCTTCAGTATCTGCCTTTTTGCCTCCCTGCCGATTATCGCCTGAAAATCTCGTACGATCATCGGAAAGGGGTGAGGACCGAAGACCGTGCCGAGGACATAATGGGTCGTCCTGACATTCGCCGTCCAGTCTCTCATGGATTCGTTGATGGCGTCTTTCAGCGTCTGCGAGCCGATTGAGACCTCGTTGACCCTGGCGCCGAGGAGCTTCATTCTGAATACGTTGAGCGCCTGCCGCTTCATATCAACAGAGCCCATATAAATTTCGCAGTCGAGCCCGACAAGGGCGGCACCTGTAGCAGTAGCAACTCCATGCTGACCGGCTCCGGTCTCGGCGATAAGCCGCTTTTTCCCCATCTTCACAGCGAGAAGGGCCTGTCCGATCGCATTGTTTATCTTGTGCGCTCCGGTATGCGCGAGGTCTTCCCTCTTGAGGTATATCTTCGCGCCTCCGAGGTGCTCTGTAAGCCTCTTTGCAAAGTAGAGGGCCGTGGGCCTGCCGATATAGGTCCTCTGCAGCAATTCAAGCTCGGCCTGGAATGTTTTGTCGCTCCTGGCCTTAGCATATTCGCCTTCGAGTTCCGTAAGCGCGGGCATCAGCGTCTCGGGCGCAAACCTGCCGCCGTAAGGCCCGAAATAGCCTCTCCTGTCGGGGAAATTTTTTATGGCCTCCACCTCTGGTTACAAAGTCAATTATTATATCACATTTGCCTGTTTATTCAGTACGCTGCAGGCCTTCGGACAAGGATTTGATGCGGGTTTTGTGATAAAATAGCCTTACTAACCTATCACCCCGGAGGAACCATGCAGGAAACCAAGATAACGCTTTCAGAAAAAGATATCCCGAGACAGTGGTACAACATAACCCCCGATATGCCGACCGCGCCGAAACCTCCGCTTCATCCCGGTACAATGCAGCCTGTAGGACCTGACGACCTGAGTGCGATCTTTCCCATGGCGCTCATAGAGCAGGAGGTTTCGAACCAGCGCTGGATCGATATACCTGAAGAGGTCCTTGAAATTTACTCTCTCTGGAGGCCTTCCCCGCTCTTCCGGGCGAAAAGGCTTGAAGCCTTTCTCAAAACACCGGCAAAGATATATTACAAATATGAAGGAGTGAGCCCTGCAGGCAGCCATAAGCCCAACACGGCGGTGCCGCAGGCCTATTACAACAAAAAGGCCGGGATCAGGCGTATTGCAACTGAAACGGGTGCAGGCCAGTGGGGATCGTCGATGGCCCTTGCCGGCACCATGTTCGGACTCGACGTGACGGTATATATGGTCAAGGTGAGCTACGGCCAGAAGCCATATCGCAGAATTGCTATGGAGACCTGGGGGGCCACGGTGCACCCCAGCCCGTCGACTGTTACGAATTCCGGAAGGAAGGCCCTCGAAGCCGATCCCGACAATCCCGGAAGCCTCGGCCTCGCCATCTCGGAGGCGGTCGAAGACGCGGCTACCCATTCGGACACGAATTACGCGCTCGGTTCGGTCCTGAACCATGTCCTTTATCATCAGTCTGTAATCGGACTCGAGGCAAAAAAGCAGCTCGCCTCTGTCGGCGAATATCCGGATATCGTTATAGGCTGCTGCGGTGGCGGGTCCAACTTCGGCGGAGTCGCCTTTCCGTTCCTTGCAGACAAGATCAACGGGAAGCATCTGCGGGCAATCGCCGTGGAACCGAGTTCCTGTCCCACGCTTACCAAAGGTGATTTCAGATACGATTTTGGCGATACCGCGGGACTTACCCCGTTTCTGATGATGTATACCCTCGGGCACGACTTCATGCCGCCCGGCATCCATGCAGGCGGACTCCGTTATCATGGCGACTCGCCGCTCGTATCACAGCTCTATAAGGACGGCATCATCGAGGCAAGGGCTTATCACCAGCTGACCTGCTTCGAGGCGGCAATGACCTTCGCCAAGACAGAAGCGATCATACCGGCCCCCGAGAGTTCTCATGCCATAAGGGCTGCGATAGATGAAGCACTTATCTGCAAGGAAGAAGGCAAAGAAAAATGCATCCTGTTCAATCTCAGCGGACACGGATATCTGGACCTCGCCGCCTATGACGATTACCTGAACAACAAGCTGGCTGATTTCGAATATCCTGACGAGTGCATAAGAGAGGCCCTCGCGAAGCTGCCGGTGATAAAGTAAGACCGGCAACGTAAAAACGTTAAGATATAAGGCAGACCGGCAGAATCGCGGTGATACCGGTCTGCCTTATACTCAAGGGCTGACTGGAATTGGAGACCTGATTATGAAAGTCAAGATTTGCGGCATAACGAACCTTGAAGACGCCCTGGCAGCAGTCGAATACGGCGCCGACGCGCTGGGGTTTGTCTTCTATCCGAAGAGTCCGCGGGTCGTTACCCCCGAGAAAGCAAAAGAAATAGTTGCCCAGCTGCCTCCTTTCATAACCACAGTCGGAGTGTTCGTGAATGAAGACCCGGTGAAGATTAAAGCAGTCATGACTTCTACGCATCTTTCGGTTGTACAACTCCATGGTGAGGAGTCTCCGGCACAATGCACACTGTGGACCCCCACTGTCAAGGCCTTCAGGGTAAAGGATTTCGTGGACCTCAAGCCTCTCGAACAGTACAAATGCATGTCCGCATACCTGCTTGATACCTTTGCTCCGTCGTCATACGGCGGCACGGGCCAGATATTCAACTGGGACATCGCGCTGGAGGCCAAGAAGTTCGGCCCGATAATCCTGGCCGGAGGACTCACAACGGACAATGTCGAGAAGGCAGTCCGATGGGTGATGCCCTACGCGGTGGATGTCAGCAGCGGGGTCGAGGCTGAAAAGGGCAAGAAGGACCTGCAGAAGATGAAGGAGTTCATCGACAAGGCAAGAAAAGCGGCACTTTGCCATTAAAGGAGCATAAGTGCATTTTCAGGGAATTCTCGGCCTGGCTGTCCTGACTCTGGCAGCCTGGGCCATCAGCGAAAACAGGCGTGAAGTGAACTTCGGGGGCGTGGCTGCGGGCATCGCCCTTCAGTTTGTTATAGCCCTGCTTTTATTCAACGTCCCCCTGTTTAAACAGATATTCCTGTTTCTGAACAGCTTTGTCCTCGCCCTCGACGATGCAACGAAAGCGGGGACTTCATTCGTATTCGGCTATCTCGGAGGCGGCCCTGCCCCGTTCATCGAGAACAATCGCAGCGCCGGTTTCATACTGGCATTCCAGGCACTTCCACTCGTTTTGGTTGTGGGAGCCCTGTCAGCGCTTTTTTTCTACTGGCGCATCCTGCCGTTCATAGTCAGGATGTTTTCCCTATTTTTCCAAAAGAGCCTCAACATTGGCGGCGCTTTAAGTCTGGGGGCCTCGACCACGATATTTCTGGGAATGGTGGAGTCGCCCCTCCTGATCAAGCCGTATCTGACCGAAATGACCCGCAGCGAAATATTCACGCTCATGACCGTCGGCCTGGCATCCATAGCAGGAACGGTAATGGTCCTGTACGCCACTTTCCTCAACGGGATTGTCCCCGACGCCCTCGGTCATATCCTGATTGCCTCGCTGATTCACGTACCGGCAGCCATAACCATATCGCGGATGATAGTGCCTGAGACAGGCGTGCAGACTGCCGGGATGCTGGCCCCGCGAGCGACAGCGTCGAGTTCCATGGATGCGATTACAAAAGGCACCATAGACGCACTGGGCCTGCTTATCAATATCATTGCGATGCTCGTAGTAGCTGTAGCCCTGGTAAGCCTCGTGAACAGGGGGCTGTCTCTGCTTCCCGAGATCGGCGGAAGGGCTGTGACAATGCAGCTGCTGCTCGGATATATCATGGCCCCGGTGGCATGGCTTTTCGGCATCCCGTGGCAGGAAGCGCAAACTGCCGGATACCTTATGGGCGTGAAGACGATCATAAACGAATTGCTCGCCTTTATCGATCTTTCGCAATTGCCGCAGGGAGCACTCAGCCCGCGCAGCCGGCTGATAATGACATATGCACTTTGCAGCTTTGCCAATTTCGGAAGCTTGGGGATATTGATCGGCGGGCTTGGGAGCCTCGTTCCTGAAAGGAGGACCGAGATTGTGTCACTCGGCATGAAGTCGCTCCTCGCAGGTACGCTGGCTACGTGCATGACGGGCGCGGTCGTGAGCCTGCTGATCATCTGAGCCGGGGCGGCACAGAATGCAAATTTATGAGCCCTTCGGAATTAATGCAACCATAAGTAAATATATAATAATGGAGAGGAAATAAATGGACATCGATAAAATCGCCGCCGACATGGTCGCACTGTCAAAGGGGCTGAGCGGCCATCTGAAAGAAAGAGAGGTCGCCTTTCTGTCATGCTTGCCGTTCATATCGGCTGAAGGAGAAATCCTTGAAATCGGGAGTTTCAAGGGGAAATCCACTATCATTCTATCCTTGGTTGCAAAAGCAGCCGGCATGAAAAGAATAGTCGCATGTGATCCGCTCCTGCTCTCTTCGCCCACCGATCCCAAAGATGCCGACGCTGAAAGCCTGCCGGGAATTTTCAGAAAGAACCTGGAGGATTACAAGCTCTCATCTTTCGTCGAGTTCCACCAGAAGAAGTCGTCCGATCTTGCTGCTGAATGGAACAGGCCGATCAAGGCACTCTGGATCGACGGCGATCATACCTATGAAGGCGCCTCACTCGACATAGAGCTTTTTTCGCCCTTTCTTGTGGAAGGAGGAATAATCTGCCTTCATGATGTGCTGCACGGGCATGATGGACCGATACGTGCGTTTATCGACAGGGTGGTCCTGTCTGAAAAGTTTATCAATTGCGGCTGCTGCGCCTCTATCGGCTGGGGCCAATATGTCGGGGGGATGAAAATAAGCGAACAATGCTGGAGCGAAAAACTCAGACTGTATCAGCGCCTGTCAAGGTTGGTACCTTATTTCATGAGAATATCGCACGGTGTTCCTATCCATAACATTGTTTATAAATTGACGCGTGCGATGGTGCCGCACGGAGCAATAAGTCCGTTTAAATGGGTCGACAAAATGAATTCATTGTTGCGACGGGACGTCAGGAATTGACAGCCCATCACGATCTTCCCTTAATTTTGACAGATTTCCAATAATCCTTCTGCTGTATTATCAGCTATCGACTAAAAGTTCAGCGTAACGCCGAGTCCGTAAACAAAGGTATTGTCGATGTGTGCCGCCGGGTTGTTGTTCCACAGGTTGTCACCAACAGTTATGAACTGGTCATGGTGCGCCTTGCCCGACAGCGGATACCAGTATTGCATTACCGGCTGTATCACAACATTCTTGTACACGGGTATTGTGAGACCGGCCTTGAGCATTCCGTCATGAAGAGCACTGTATGCATGGTCAGC
>DATJOY010000070.1:0-4022 GCA_035506695.1 Dissulfurispiraceae bacterium | reverse complement strand
TGGGCGCTGCGTCGAAACAACCTGCAGAAGGAAAAAGGCTGGCGCTGCATCTTCATTTCCATAGTCTGTTTTATATTTTGGGACATTATCGTTTTTGCCGGACAGCTCGCCGCTGCCCGAATCGACGCTTCTCACTTTATTGGAGGGACGGAGGGTTGGGAATATTTCAGTAGAAAAATAATATTGCATGAAGATGATTATTTCTACTATCTCGCCAATTTCGACTATGTGCTTATCGATGCGGCAATGCTGCTTTTCTATAAAGGCCTGAGGGAGCACCTCAGCGAAGAAGATAAGCCGGATATTGCGGCAGCCGGAGCGCTGATCCTTCCGCTCATGCCTGTTATGGCGGTTTCCATAATCGGGGCCGTAATATTTGTAGTGCTTTCTTGCCTCAGCCTGGCGACGAGTCTGAAGTTATACAGGACGGACAGGCAAAATATTTTATGGAATTACATGATATGGCTTTCCTCGGCCTTTGTGCTCTTTTCAGTATCCAGGTCGCTCGGGCATATCGCCCAGCATATCCTTACAGCTGCCGGCTGCAACGACATTTGGAAACGTATCGAGCCGATCAGCGGCAGCGTCAACATAATAAGCTTTTTTATTGTCGGATCGATCAGCATATTCTTCATTCGCGTCTACGACATCTATCTGGGCATACTAGATGACAAGAAAGAAATAGAAGAAATGAACACGGACCTGACCGAACTGAACCAGGAACTTGAAGATATTGTTGCTGAGAGGACTATGAGTCTCATGGCGCTGACGGTCGCCGACAAGGTCAGAAACCCGGCGGCGGTGATAGGCATCGTATGCAAGCGGGTACTCAAAAACAGGGAAGGAGACGGGATCAAGGAAGAACTTTCGGATGTGATAGACGAATGCGAAAAGCTCCAGAATGTGGTAGGTGATTTTGAAAACCTGCTAAAGACGAGAAGGTCACAGTTTACTTATGACAGCCTCAATGACATCGTCAGGGAGGTAATGCCGATAGTTGCCAAAGAAGCGGAAGAAAAGGGAGTGCTTGCGGCAGTCCATCTCTCCGACAACCCATTGCGGATCAATATGCAGAAAAGTCTGCTGCGGGTGGCTATCTTCCATCTGCTCAGAAACGCCGTTGATGCCTCGCCTGAAGGCGGCCTTATCCGGATTACTACCACGCTTGTCAGTGACAGGGTTGTGCTTACCATAACCGACACGGGCACGGGGATCAAACCGGAAGATATGGAAAAGATATTCGATATATTCTACAGCACCAAGCGTAAGGGGTTCGGCATGGGCTTGCCTTTGGTCAAGCAGATTGTTACAGAACATATTGGAGAAGTCAAGGTCACAAGCGAGCCGAAAAAGGGAACTACCGTCGAAATGTCATTCCCGTCGCGGTGGAAGTAGCCGTACGGCAGGAGATGTCATCAGCTGTCACGCTCAAACAACTTACGGATGCAAGCATTGGATTGAGCCGACCTCAAACGGTTGACAAAAATATGAGCTAAAGTGCTATTTTATGTGAAGTCGCGGGCGATTAGCTCAGTGGGAGAGCGCTTCCTTCACACGGAAGAGGTCGTGGGTTCGATACCCTCATCGCCCACCATACTTTTTGAATTCTGATTTTTCAGTCTGATATCTACTCTGCGGCCCCGGAAATTATTTCCCTGAAACATTCAGAAGATCTTATATTGTTGTATGTCCTGGAAGTCTTAATATAATGCCAGTTGTTATAGCCTTTTTCTATCGCTTTTCGCAGCCACCTGCAGGCCTCATCAGGATTATTCCTGGCTGCAAAGAGCTCCGCCATGCTGTTAAGGGCGTAAATATTGTTGGGACTCATCTCAAGCGCCTTTTTGATATCGATTTCAGCCTGCTCATAGTTGCCCATCAGGATATAATGAAACCCCCGGTTGTTGTATGCCATGTCCTTGTTCGGGTTCAGTTCGATGGCCTTATCGTAGTCTTCCAGTGCCTTGTTATATCGCCCGATTTTCTGGTATGTGTTCCCGCGATTGATGTAAGCCAATATGAAGTCGGGCCTGAGTTCGACGGCCTTGTTGTAATCTGAAATCGCCAAATCATGGTGCCCGCGTTTTTCGTATTCGTTGCCCCTGTTGTTATAGGCGCGATAATCAAGCGGGTTTACCTTGATCATCTTACTGTAATAGGCTATCGGATCTCGTTTTGCCAAACTTTCCAAAATATCGCCTCCCGGCGCAGACATATATCCTAAAAAGACTATATTTTATGGCAGCTTAAAAGTCAAGCCGCCTGATGAGTTTATCTGATGAGTTTTGTGACGAGTGAGATATCGGAATGCTATGCTTGCCTTCATGTAAAAAGTTCCGTTATAGTAGTCCAAACAAAGCAAGTAAGCGCTAAATAGCGCCATTGTTTTTTACCGGGGGTGCGCTTTGCATATCGCAGTCATAGGCACAGGTTATGTCGGCCTCGTTACCGGCGCATGCTTTGCCGAATTCGGCGTCTTCGTCACCTGTGTCGACAAAGACAAGGACAAGATCGAGTCCCTGAAAAAAGGAACCATTCCCTTTTACGAGCCAGGACTTGAAGAACTCGTAACCAGGAATTTCAGACAGGGCAGGATAAAGTTCACAACCGACATAGGTGAGGCTGTCGAAGAAGCGCTTGTCGTATTTATTGCCGTTGGAACGCCCCCGCGTGGAGACGGCTCGGCCGACCTCAGTTATGTGGACCAGGTCGGAGGGGAAATCGCTTGCCACCTCAAAGGGTATAAGGTCATAGTCACAAAGAGCACGGTGCCAGTGGGTACCGGTGAACATTTAAGGAAGGTCATTTCAGGCAATCTAAAAGAGGCCGTTGATTTCGATATTGTTTCGAACCCGGAGTTCCTGCGCGAAGGCGCCGCCATTGAAGATTTCATGCGGCCCAACAGGGTAGTCCTCGGCGCCAACAGCCAGCAGGCGATAGCCATTCTTAAAGACCTCTACCGCCCTCTTTATTTGATCGAAACTCCGTTTGTGATAGCCAACATCGAGACCGCCGAGCTGATCAAATATGCATCAAATGCCTTTCTCGCAACGAAGATATCGTTTATCAACGAAATTGCGAACCTTTGTGAAAACGTGGGGGCCGATGTCAAACTGGTTGCGAAAGGCATGGGGCTCGACGGCAGGATCGGTTCAAAATTCCTCCATGCCGGAGCGGGTTTCGGCGGCTCATGTTTTCCAAAAGATACCCGCGCGCTGCTGCAGATAGCGTCCGCAAGCAACGTACACCTGGGCATTGTCGACGCGGCCATCAGGGCCAATGAGCGCCAGATACAACTGATGAGCGAGAAGATAAAAAGCGCCGTGCCGGACATTTCAGGAAAAACCATCGCTGTCCTGGGGCTTTCGTTCAAACCAAACACGGACGATATCCGTGAAGCGCCGGCATTGAACATAATTCAGGACCTGTCGGATGCATGCGCTAAAATCAGGACTTATGATCCCGTGGCGATGGAGAATGCACGGCAAGCTATTGCTTTGCCCGATATCGCTTATTGCGCCGATGCATACGATGCATGTTCGGGCGCCGATGCGGTTGTTATCGTCACCGAATGGAACCAGTTCAGAAGCCTGGATTTGCAGCGCATCAAAGGACTGCTGAGATCACCGCTATTCTTTGACCTCAGGAATATCTACGAGCCGGAAAAGATGCGGGAGGCAGGGTTTAAGTATTATTGTGTGGGAAGATAGTAGTCCGAAATGTTATTTTATAGGGGCGCAATGAATTGCGCCCCTGCATCTGTTTTCCGTATTTTGTAGGGGCAACTCCCTGTGGTTGCCCTTTTGTTATTATTGCACGTGCAAAAAGAGCAGGCACGGGGGCCTGCCCCTACAATGACAAATATTCCCGCAGGTTGATTATTCTTACCCCTCGGTATTCTTTCAAGGCAAGCATTTCTTTGTCTCCGGTAACAATCGCCTCAGCCGAACCGGCGAAGGCACATTCAATGATCCTGTTGTCAGGTTCATACTTTAATATTGTCAACTTTTTTGTCGGCCTGA
>DATJOY010000069.1:0-12441 GCA_035506695.1 Dissulfurispiraceae bacterium | reverse complement strand
ATGGAGTGTAAATGACAAATCTATCTGATGATACTGAGTACTCATGGCAAGTCAGACTAATCGATTAGGATAACCAGCGAACCACGATCTAATTTTTTGCTTGAGAACCGACATACTATTTACCGTTTAAGTAATCTTCATACGCAAGCCTAAGCCCCTCTTCCAGGGTCGTAGTTGACCGCCAGCCAAGCTCGCCTAATCGGGTAATATCGAGACGCTTCAACATAGTTCCGTCCGGCTTTTCCCTGTCCCATACAATACGTCCGTTATATTCGACAACCTTTGCTACAAGATCGACAAGTTCACTGATGGTCAAATCCTCACCGCATCCTATATTGATAAGTGGCGGACTGTCCGATTTGACGGTCAGTTCATTAAACTCTCCGTCATCCAGGTTCATTATAAAAAGGCAGGCATCAGCAAGGTCGTCGCTGAATAGGAATTCCCTGCGGGGGCTACCCGTTCCCCATACTACAACATTCTCATCTCCCCTTACCTTTGCCTCATGCATCTTGCGGATGAGGGCAGGCAGGACATGTGAATTGTCGAGGTCATAATTGTCGCCCGGACCGTAGCAATTGGTGGGCATGGCAGCTACATATTTTGTGCCGTATTGGCGATTATAGCTCCAGCACATTTCGATACCCGCAATTTTAGCGAGTGCGTAAGGCCTGTTCGTCGGCTCGAGAGGACCGGTAAGGAGATATTCTTCTTTCATCGGCTGGGGGCAATCACGCGGATAGATGCATGACGATCCGAGGAAAAGAAGCCGACTGACGTTGCACTTCCAGGCTTCGTCGATTACATTCGTCTGAATAACAATATTCTTATAAATAAAATCAGCAGGATACGTACTGTTTGCCATAATGCCACCGACCTTCGCGGCGGCCAGGAAAACATACTCAGGCTGCTCGGCATTGAAAAAAGACCTTACTGCTTCCTGATCAAGAAGATCGAGTTCGGCATGTGTTCGTGCTATGAGGTTGGGATATCCCCGAGACTTCAGCGCCCTCAGTATCGCCGAGCCGACAAGTCCGCGATGCCCTGCAACGTATATCCGCGCATCTTTATTCATGGTAATTGAACGATTTGAATCCTTTCTTTTGGCAGTACATGTCCCTTCTGGCTGCCTCCAGATCCGACAGCACCATAGCCTTTACCAGAGACTCAAAACTGATCCTCGGTTTCCAGCCAAGTTTTTCCCTGGCCTTTGAAGCATCTCCGAGCAATGAATCAACCTCCGTAGGCCTGAAATATTTCGGATCGATTTCTACCGCGACATCACCTGTTTTGAACAATTGCGGCGAGTCAGAAGATGAAACAACAGAATAAACGATGCCTTTTTCATCAGCACCTGTGCCTCTCCATTCGAGTGTTACGCCCACCTCCGCAAATGCCCTTTCCACAAACTCCTTGACTGAATGGTTCTCACCGGTTGCAATGACATAATCTTCCGGTACGTCCTGTTGCAGCATAAGCCACATGGCTTCGACATAATCGGCTGCATGTCCCCAGTCTCTCCTCGAATTCAGGTTGCCCAGGTATAATTTATCTTGCAGCCCCAAATTCATCCTCGCGACTGCCCTTGTTATTTTTCTGGTGACAAACGTTTCCCCCCTTAACGGAGACTCGTGGTTAAAGAGTATGCCGTTGCAGGCAAAAATATTGTAGGCCTCCCGATAATTGACGCTTATCCAGTAAGAATAAAGTTTTGCGACGCCGTATGGACTGCGCGGATAAAAAGGAGTTTTTTCAGTTTGAGGTGTTTCTGTCGCCTTCCCATACAATTCGCTCGTCGACGCTTGGTAGAACCTGGTTTTAGCAGTAAGTCCCAGAATCCTGATGGCTTCAAGCAATCTCAGTGTTCCCAATGCATCGCCGTTTGCCGTATATTCTGGCGTTTCGAAGGAAACCTTAACATGACTCTGCGCAGCGAGGTTGTATATTTCATCCGGCTGCACTTCCTGGATGATCCTGATCAGGTTTGTGGAATCAGTCAGATCGCCATAATGGAGGTAAAAATTCAGGTCCCTTTCATGAAGATCGCGATACAGATGGTCGATCCTTTCTGTATTGAAAAGAGACGCCCTCCTCTTGATGCCATGAACTTCGTAGCCCTTTCCTATCAGGAACTCGGCAAGATAAGCCCCGTCCTGGCCGGTAATGCCTGTGATCAGTGCTTTTTTCATTTATTTCTCTCCTCGCTTTGCTGATCTCAATGCCGATTATTTCACTGCTCCGCCCTCTCGGTCACATCGGGTTCATACCGGGGAGGCCAAGAAGGCATAAATAATAATAAGTTTTTATTATAACGCTTCTGCGATTGAAGCTTCTATCTGAACAGAAACGCCCTGCCTGAGAATATCAACTGAAAGTACAAGGTGGTGCAGGCCCTTCCTCTCGACAAGGATTCCTGCTACTCCTGCGAGCGGCCCGCTTTTAATTCTTACCCTTTGTCCCTCCTTCAGGTATGGGTACGGGTCAAGGGTCTCTTTGCTTTCGACCAGCTTCTGTAATGACTGGACCTGATCGTCCGGTACAGGTTCCGGTTCACCGGGCGTATTACCTATAAAACGGACGACTCCAGGGGTCTTCAACACCGCGAGTTTTTCAGAGCCGCTATTTCCAATGTGCACGAAAAGATAACCCGGAAAGAGCGGGAAGGCCACTAGTTTCTTTCTGTCTTTCCATAATCTGAGCTTGTCGACCACGGGCAGGAATGTATCGATGCCAAATTTAAGGAGTCTTTCTGTTACACTGAATTCGTGCCTGGATCGGACATGCACCGCAAACCAGTGATGTTTTCCTGAAAGATTATAAAGTGTACGGTCATCCATAACACTTTAAAGATAGAAAACCTTCTTGCCATCGAGTGACTGAACGTTATCCACAACATTCCCATCTATTGATGACACGAGGACGGCATCGTACTCAAGGTCTCCGATATCGTCAGCAGTGTAGACGTTGTGCCCAAAAAATCCACGTTCAATCCTCTTGTCGGAAACAATTCCTACTATCCTCAGTGGAAGTCCGCGGGTCGAAATATAACAAAGCTCGGCTATTTCGCCGTCTCCCCATAGCAGTATATTCTTTATGTTGTCGGCCATCATCCCGGAATAAGTGCGTTCGATGTTTCCTCTGATATCCCTGAAATAGCTGATGGAATAATTCATATAGTCATACGTAAGACGGGCCTTTTCAGTGAACCCCTTGGGTGTGATGATATATTTGATCCTGTTTTTGGGGAGCGATTTTATCTTTATGTGCCCTTTTCTGTACAGCCTTCTTATGTAAGAATTGACAAGCCCAAGGGCAATGCCGAGCCTTGCAGCCAGAGCCCGTTGGGAAACGACAGGCTCTTTTGCAAATTCGTCGAGCAATCGCAGGGAAATTTCGTCAGGCACATTTTCAGTGTTCATAGTATGAACATTAACACAAACCAAGTGCCGCTTTCAATATGCCTATCGCATTGACGGATTCTGAACGCTATTCGCATTCATCCTGCAATTTAGTATGATATATGAAACAGCCGCCGAAACCGGCTTTTCGGGCGGAAAGCAAAAGGAGGTCTTATGAAAAGTTGTATTTTTGCACAGGCAATTTTGTTGATGTCGATATTATTGTTGACAACGGCAGCACTTGCAGAAGACCACACCGGTAAAGGCGCTCTTTCAACAACTGTCGATGACCAGACAACGCTCTCTGTCACCGTGTATAATGTCAATCTCGGTCTTGTCAAGGACCACCGCACCCTGCGGCTGCCGTCGGGCCGCGTGGAATTGCGTTTCATGGATGTGGCATCACAATTGATTCCTGCCAGTGTCTCCATCAGGTCTCTTTCTGATGAAGAAAGCCTGAGTGTCCTTGAACAAAATTACGAATACGACCTTTTAAGCCCTCAAAAGCTGCTTGATAAATATGTCGGCAAAGAGGTCAAGCTGTCGTATAAAAATCCCTATACCGATAAGGAAGAGATATTAAAAGCGACCCTACTTTCCAATAATGTCACCCCCATTTATAAAATCGGGGACGAAATAACCTTCGGTCATCCCGGCAGGGTTATTTTCCCGGGCGTGCCGGAAAGCCTGATTTCACGCCCCACACTTGTATGGCTGCTGAACAATAAACTCGCGGATGTACAGAAGGTCGAAGCCTTATATTTGACCAACGGCATTACCTGGAGGGCCGATTATGTTGTTACCCTGAATGAAAAAGACGACAGGGCCGACCTTGCAGGATGGGTCACCATCGACAACAAAAGCGGTGCGGAATACAGAAATGCCCAATTAAAGCTTATTGCGGGAGATGTACATCGCGTCAAGGAGGAGGTGCAGTATAGGGAAAAGACGATGCGGGTTGCAGCCGCTGCCCCGGCAGATTCCGCTTTCAAAGAAGAATCTTTCTTCGAGTATCACATCTATACGCTGCAGCGACCTTCGACCATCAAGGACAACCAGACAAAGCAGATAAGTCTTATTAATGCCGACAATATATCGGTCAAGAAAGAGCTTATCTTCAAGGGTTCAAACTATTATTATTTTAATCAGTATGGTGACCAGTTGCCGAAGCAGAAGATAGGTGTTTTTATTGAAATGCAGAACAGAAAAGAGAATAGCCTCGGAATTCCCCTTCCCAAGGGTACTGTGCGTGTCTATAAGAGGGACAAAGACGGCAGCCTGCAATTCATAGGAGAAGATTCGATCGACCATACTCCGAAGGATGAGAAAGTGCGAATCATGATCGGCGACGCCTTTGATGTGGTCGGGACAAGGAAGCAGACTGACTGGAAAAAGATAGCAAAGAATATCTATGAAGCAAGCTTCGAGATATCGTTAAACAACCACAAAAAAGAGGATGCTGTGGTTAAAGTTGTGGAGCCCATTCCGGGCGACTGGACGATCCTGAATTCTTCGCATGAATATAAGAAGACCGAGGCCTTTACCGCAGAATTTCTCGTCCCGGTGCCGAAAGACCAGGAGGTAAAACTTACATATACCGTCAGAATGAAATATTGACCGTAAGGTTGAAGACAGTCGTCATTGGCAAACTATTTACCTGATGATATGCTTCTTCATCAGCCTGAAAGGGAACGGCGCCAGAACAATAACGACAACCAGTAACCAGACCATATCCGGAACAGCAGTGGCAAGCCGGCCCAGTGCAAATGACCTGCATATATTCACAAGATGGTACAGAGGTGTGAAATATGCAATCTTTGCTACTATAGCGGGCATGCCGTCGAGCGGGAAAAATATCCCGGAAAAAAGGAACATCGGCGTCATGAAGAGAGTATAGAAATAATTGAACGAATCGATGCCCGGCACCTTTGCGACGACAATAAGTGATATCTCTGCAAAGATAAGACCGCTGATGAAGAGCAGAGGGATGACAAACACTATCAGCGGAGATGCAACCAGTCCGAACAGGGATATAACTATGATGATAGTCGTCCCGTAAAGGATGCTCTTCGTTGCGCCCCATATCATTTCTCCAGCTATGAGATCGTCAATGTTTATGGGAGTTGCAAGGATTGCATCGAAGGTCTTCTGGAACACGATCCTGACATAAGTCCCGTATGTACATTCGTAAATTGCCGCGAACATCGAGGATGAAGCTATAATCCCCGGCGCGATAAAATTTATGTAAGGCATACCATTAATTCCCGGCACGAACGCACCGAGTCCGAGTCCCATGGCTGCAAGATAGAGGATGGGCTCCGCAAAGTTAAGCGCAAAGCTGGATTTATAAAGCTTGGTATATACCGTAAGATGGCGCTGCCAAACCCTTAACGCCCGCTTAATTTTCAAGACTGTCTCCTGCCAGCCTTCGGCCTGTCAGTTCCAGATAGACGTCTTCGAGATTGCCGCCGTGGGCAGCCATAAGACTTCCCGGTGCATCGATCGCAACTATCTTGCCGAGGTCCATTATGGCCACACGGTCACAAAGTTTCTCGGCTTCCTCCATGTAGTGAGTGGTAAGTACCAGTGTAGTCCCCTTTTCCTTAAGCATATTAAGCTTGTCCCACACGGAATGCCTGCTGCGTGGATCGAGGCCTGTAGTCGGCTCGTCGAGTATCAGCAACTCTGGATTGTTTATCAACGAACGCGCAAGCAAGAGCCTGTGTTTCATGCCGCCGGATAGATGATCAATCTTGACCTTCGCCTTTTCGCCTAGTTCGACAAAATCAAGCAATTCCATCGCGCGCGGAAACGATTCTTTCTTGGGAATGTCGAAATAGCGGGCATAGACTATCAGGTTTTCGAGGACTGTGAGATCAGGATCTAGATTATTTTCCTGCGGCATCACGCCGATTCTTTTCTTGATCATGCTCGGATTTTCGGCAACATTGATTCCGAAAACCCTGACATTTCCAGCGGTCGGCGGCATAAAGCAGTATATGACACGCATAACCGATGTCTTGCCGGCGCCGTTTGGACCAAGAAAACCGAAAAATTCTCCACCGGCTATTTCAAAGTCGATGGAATCGACGGCCCGAAGACTCCCGTACTCTTTAACGAGACCCCTTGCAATAACAATATCCATTTTCTCAGTATACAGAATCTTGTCCGTTCACAAAAAAAGGCCTCGATTAAAAAGGCCCCTTTTTTTTTGCGCAAAAGCAACGTGCAAACAAATATTATTTGGAAGTTTTACCGCTCCTTTTTTCAGCAACTTCCTTCAGCATGGCCTGTGCAGCTGCAAGGCGTGCGACCGGCAGGCGATAAGGCGAGCAGCTCACATAATTGAGACCGATCTCATGACAGAATTCGACAGAAGCAGGATCGCCGCCGTGTTCTCCGCAGATGCCGAGCTTGAGCCCTTTCTTTACGGCCCTGCCCTTTGCTGCAGCGATCTTCATAAGAGAGCCAACCCCGACCCGGTCAAGTGACACAAACGGGTCATCGGTAAGTATCTTAGCATCAATATAAAATGGCAGGAATTTCCCTGCATCATCCCTTGACAGTCCATATGTGGTTTGCGTCAGATCATTCGTTCCGAACGAATAAAAATCGGCGAATGCAGCGATTTCATCGGACGTAACGCAGGCGCGCGGCAGTTCGATCATGGTTCCGACCGTATAATCAACCTTTGACTTGAGTCTGGATTTCACATCCTCAGCAATGCTGATGGTCAGTTCTCTCATGGCCTTCAACTCGTTCACATGACCTACAAGTGGTATCATGATTTCCGGCATGACCTTGACCTTCTTGGATGCAAGCTCGCAGGCCGCTTCCATGATCGCCCTGACCTGCATTTCATAAATTTCAGGGAACGTTACGCCGAGCCGGCAGCCCCTGTGGCCAAGCATCGGATTGAACTCATGGAGGAACTTATTTTTGGCCATAAGTTTTTCTACCGAAACGCCCATAGCGGAAGCAAGTGCCTGAAATTCCTGTTCTGTATGGGGCAGGAACTCATGCAGCGGGGGATCAAGAAGCCTTATGGTTACGGGATGTCCCTTCATTTCTGTGAATATGCCGATAAAGTCGTTCTTTTGCATGGGAAGTATCTTGGCAAGCGCCTTTTCCCTGTCATTACGGTTGTCGGAAAGAATCATCTCTCTTACCGCCATTATCCTTTCAGCATCGAAGAACATATGTTCAGTCCGGCATAAACCTATACCTTCAGCCCCGAATTCGATAGCAACCCTTGCGTCCTTCGGGGTGTCTGCATTGGCGCGGACCCTGAGCCTCCTCGTTTCATCGGCCCATTTCATTATCGTCTTGAAATCGCCCTTAAGCATCGGTGTTACAAGCGGCACACGCCCAAGCATTACCTCTCCGGTGGTCCCGTTAAGGGTGATGAAATCGCCTTCCTTGACTATTGTCTCTTCGTTTATGGTGAAATACTTATCCCTTTCATTTATATCTATTACCCCGCATCCGACCACGCAGCATTTGCCCATACCTCTTCCAACTACTGCAGCGTGTGATGTCATGCCGCCGCGTGCGGTCAGTATACCCTGTGCAGCGGCCATTCCGCCGATATCTTCAGGTGATGTCTCCGTGCGGACGAGTATGACCTTTTCGCCGTTGGCAGCCGCTTTTTCCGCATCTTCAGCAGTGAAAACAACCTTTCCGACAGCAGCCCCCGGGGATGCCGGCAAGCCTTTGCACATTACCCTGGCGGTCGCCTTTGGATCTATCATGGGGTGCAAAAGCTGGTCTATCTGCGAGGGATCTATTCTTAGAAGCGCTGTCTTCTTATCGATTATCTTTTCTTTCACCAGGTCCACGGCGATCTTCAAGGCAGCCGCAGCTGTCCTTTTGCCGACCCTGACCTGAAGCATGTAGAGCTTGCCTTCCTGCACGGTAAACTCTATGTCAAGCATGTCACTATAATGCTTTTCCAGCTTCTTGTAAATCCTCATGAGCTCGTTATAAGCGCCGGGCATCTTCTTCTTAAGCTCTTCGATGTGCATCGGCGTCCTTATTCCTGCGACGACATCCTCGCCCTGGGCGTTGATGAGGCATTCCGCAAAGAATTTCTTCTCGCCCGTAGAAGGATCTCTGGTAAATCCCACGCCCGTACCTGAACTTTCGCCGATATTTCCGAAGACCATCGACTGTACGTTGCAGGCCGTCCCCAGGTCGTCAGATATACCCTGCAGCTTCCTGTATTTTTTGGCCCTTTCGCCGAACCACGAGCCGAAGACAGCATTTATCGCAAGCTTCAATTGATGGTATGGGTCAACAGGAAAGTTTGAAGCAGTCTCTTCCTTATATATCCTTTTGAACTCTTCAACAACACGTTTGAGGTCCGAAGCATCGAGATCGGTGTCCTGACGGACCCCTTTTTCGGACTTGAACTCATCCAGCACCCGTTCGAATTTCTGCCTGTCGATATTCATGACGATTGTGCCGAACATGGTAATGAACCTGCGGTAAGCGTCGTATGCAAACCTTTCGTTATTCGTTCTCGCTATAATGCCACCAAGAGTAGCAGGATTGATCCCGAGGTTCAGAACGGTGTCCATCATGCCGGGCATGGAAAATTTAGCGCCCGACCTGACTGAAACTAGAAGAGGATTGTCCGGGTCGCCGAATTTCATGCCCATTGCCTTTTCAATGCGTTTCATATTCACAAGTATCTGGTCCCAAAGGCCTTCGGGATACTTCATTTTATTCCGGAAATACTCGTTGCACGCCTCGGTAGTAATGGTAAATCCTGACGGGACTGTGACTCCGAGGTTCGTCATTTCGGCTAGACCCGCCCCCTTGCCTCCGAGCAGATCTTTCATTGAACCGCTGCCCTCCGCCCTGCCCTGGCCGAAGAAATATACATATTTGACGGATTTAGTGAATTTCTTTGGGACTGCCGGACGCCTTTCCCTTTTTGCGGACTTTACCATTGTAGTATCCTCCTGCCTAACCCATTGATCTGAATTTTTAAAGCGGTCTACAATTTTAGCGCACATCCCCGAAAAATTCAAGAAAAGGAAGGGTCAATCAACTTTCAACAGGTACTCCATTGCCATTATACTCAGGGAAATTCAATATCAGCGGGCAATTATCATATCATATCTCAATCGGCCGTATTTCTTTACAAACAGAACGACTCCAAGTAAAATCAAATACATGAAGAAAATACGCTTGGCACTCTGCCAGATCAATCCGACGGTGGGAGATCTTTCAGGAAACGCAAAGAAGATCGCGGACCGGATAAGCAAACTGGAAGATTTTCAGCCCGACATTATTGCCTTTCCGGAACTTGCGGTTACCGGCTATCCGCCGGAAGACCTGCTGCTGAAGCCCCATTTTATCGATGATAATGTCAAGGCCCTTAACGGCATTTGCGAGTCTGTAGGAGAGACAGTCGCAATCGTTGGGTTTGTAGACAAGAAGGACGATATTTACAACGCAGCGGCAGTGATACACCAGGGGAAGATTGTGGATATATACCATAAAATCCATCTGCCGAATTATGGCGTTTTTGATGAATTCCGATATTTCAAGCCAGGCCGCCGATATCCGGTTTACAGGTTGGGAAATATAAAATTCGGCATTAATATATGCGAGGACATCTGGTATCCCGACGGACCTGCGGCAGTGCAGGCGGCACATGGCGCTGAATTCATCATCAACATCAACGCATCGCCTTATCACATGGGAAAATCCGCCATGAGATTCAAGATGCTCTCTACGCGGGCATCCGACAACAATCTTGTTATTGCATATCTTAACGCCGTTGGGGGCCAGGACGAACTTATCTTCGACGGTCACAGTCTTGTGTTCAGCGAAAATGCTGCCCTGATTGCTGAGGGAAAGCGTTTCGAAGAAGATGACCTGATAATCGACGTGATGATCGAGGAGCTTTTTGTAAAGCGACTCCGAACACCACGCGACAGGGAATCCTCGGAACAGGTCCGGGACTGCGAGGTCCAAGAAATAATTATAGATCGCGTACCCGGCAAAGGCCCCAGTTTGATGTCACCACCATGCAGATCGACTACATCTCTTTGCGAGACCTCTCCTGCCACTGATGAAGAAGTCTATAAAGCGCTGGTTCTCGGGACCGGAGATTATGTTGCAAAGAATGGATTCGGCAAGGTCTGCATTGGATTGAGCGGCGGTATAGATTCATCACTGGTGGCTGCTATTGCAGTAGATGCAATAGGAAAAGATAATGTTACAGGCATTTTCATGCCATCACCCTACACCTCGACTTCAAGCAGGGAAGACGCGTATGCGCTTGCCGTGAACCTGAACATAAAAATAATCGAAGTGCCTATTACGGATATTTTTGATTCATATATTGAATCGCTCCGGTCCGAATTCAAGGGTCTCCCGGCAGGAATTGCAGAAGAAAATCTGCAGGCCCGCGTGAGAGGCAATATTCTCATGGGCTTCTCTAACAAGTTTGGATGGCTTGTACTCACCACTGGGAATAAGTCCGAGATGAGTGTCGGCTACGCTACCCTTTATGGTGATATGGCCGGCGGTTTTGCGCCGATAAAGGATGTCCCGAAAACCCTTGTCTTCAGACTCAGCAAATGGAAGAATGTGAGCTGTGGCAGAACAATTATTCCTGAGAGTGTGTTGACGAAAGAACCTACGGCGGAGCTGAAACCAAATCAAAAAGATACGGACAGCCTCCCTCCCTATGAAATCCTTGACCCTATATTGAAAGCTTATATCGAAGACGACAAAAGTTATGAAGAAATACTGGACCTCGGTTTTGATGAATACAACGTCAGAAGAGTTATAACTTTGGTCGACAGGAGCGAATACAAGAGAAGACAGTCGCCTCCCGGGATCAAGATCACCCCCCGGGCCTTCGGCAGAGACAGGCGATTTCCCATAACAAATAAATACAGGAGTTGCTGCTGATGAAAACTATCATTATGTTTTTTCTTGCCGCCGTACTTTTAATAAGTCCGTATTGCTCCAATGTCGAGAGCGCTGAAAAGCAGGCCCCTGCTGCCCAGCAGAATGCGCAGAAGAGTGCTCCGCTTCCGACAAGCAAGAACCAGGAAATTCAGAACGTAAAGCCAAAGAAACCGGTGAAGATCAGGCTTCACAGGAACGCCAACGGCGAGTATGCCTGGGACATTACCGGTGACAATGCCGACGAAATCTGCCGGGCCGACAGTCGTCTCAAGAAGCTGCTCAAGATAGAAAAATGATGCGGGTCGAACTCTCTTGACGGACGGAAAGCTCTATATCGTAGCAACTCCGATAGGGAACCTTGAAGATATAACATTGCGAGCGCTAAGGGTTCTTCGGGAAGCGGACATTATCGCTGCTGAAGATACCAGGCATTCATTGAAGCTGCTCACGCATTATGGAATATCGAAACCACTTATCAGCTATTGGTCGGAAAAAGAGAAGATAAGGGCCGGGGAAATCCTGGAGAAATTGCGGGCAGGCCTTTCCGTCGCACTGATTTCGGATGCCGGGACCCCTGGGATATCTGATCCTGGTGCCGTATTGATCAGGCAGGCTGTCGAAGAAAAGATCGATATCATACCAATACCGGGACCGTCGGCTTTTGTTGCAGCCCTGTCCGTGTCGGGACTTTCAACTGAAGAATTTTCCTTTGCAGGTTTCCTGCCGTCAAAGAGCGGTCCACGATTGAAGCGTCTTGAAGAATTGAAACATGAAATGAAAACCCTGATTTTTTATGAAGCTCCCCACCGGCTTTTGCAGGCGTTGTCCGATATGAGAGAAAAGCTCGGCGACAGAAAGGCTGCCCTTGCCAAAGAAATCACAAAGCTCCATGAAGAGGTCCTGAGGGGTCCCCTTTCGGAAATCACCGATGCGCTCGATACCCGGATGATAGCGGGAGAATATGTAATCTTAGTCGAAGGTTTTCATGTGGACCGTCTGACCATCGACGAGGCGTTGAGCGAAGTGCTGTCTCTTATGAAAAAAGGCCTTGGCAGAAAGGAAGCGGTAAAGACCGTTGCTGAAAGTTACGGCATCAGTAAAAAAGAACTCT
>DATJOY010000068.1:0-14820 GCA_035506695.1 Dissulfurispiraceae bacterium | reverse complement strand
CTTCTTCTGGGCTTCGAGTGTGGTGTTTGCGCTGCGCCTGCCTGATCTCCTGCAGGTTCGAGAGGCCCTGTTGCGCCGCTATCGGGGGTTTCAATATTTTCTGTCATACGATGAACTGATCAGCCTTCCTTTTCTTATATTAAGAATTTGTGTTTAAAACACTTTTTTTCCTATAGTTTACATTGTACACTACCTGCATGCAAAATCTCCCATTTGGTTATAGATCTGCAGCGGGTCACTTTCAGGCGGAAGGGTCTGAGTGATCCGGTTCGCAGCGTCCTTATGAAAAATAAAGTAAGCATATCGAAAATAAAAGTTCGAGTAATTGAACAAGGACTAATCTCTTCCGCCAGAAAGTGACCCGCTGCCCATAGATCGAATCCGGAACTGTAGAATGATATTGCCGGTACCGTACATGGCTTCAGCAGGCTGGAGAGTTCTCCCTGCAGTTGCTAGTATATCTGAACATGGAAGAAAGGTACGAACGAAAGATTTCAATTTTTATCGGACAGCTCTTCGCTCTTGCCGCAGAATTCCATATTGACCGAAACCATCCTCTGCAGCACGGACTTATGATCGATGCCGTACTTCTGCCGTAATGCCGCAGCGATTTCGGAATAGCGTCCGAAAACCTCTCCTATGGTTCCTGTGGAATATTGATGAGCAAAATCCGCGCATTGCTTATATGCGTCTTCAACATCCAGGTAGGGCGTCCCGACAAGTGCATCCCTCACCTGTGCAGAAATCTCGTCTTTCAACTCATTGCTCTCATCGCCGTTCACACGTTTCAGGAAAAGCTCGCCAACCCGAAGATGGTTGAGATTTAGGCAATTATCGAATTTTTTGCAGTTCATGCAGCAGAACCTTAGTTCGTCTTTCAGCGTTTCGACCAGATAAGTCTCCAGTATACTCCTGAACGTTTCATCCTCACCTGGCGCCGCGATATTGAGCATATCCGACACGAACGCACCGCCTTCCTTCACAACTGCATCCGGAGTTTCCTGTACCCGTTTTGCAACCTCAGCCCCGACAATGCCACCGGCGAGGATTACGAAATACCGTTGCTCATCGGGAAACATGGCGAGTTTCTTCCTGAGCTCCCTGTCGTTAAGCTCGCGCAATACTGCCAGCAACGAATATGTGCTTAAATTGTCCATTTTAATCATTCCCCGCAGGATGGTTTAGTTTAATATAATCCATTGACGAAAGAGAATTAAACTTCTCAACCCGCACCATTCATAGGTTCAGGAACGTCTTGTCTGAAGAATTCATATCGACGCGCTGCAATGCTTGGGTCCGCCGGGCATTAACCAGACTTCAGCATGCACGCGCAAGTGTGATAGACATGAATTGCACTGAGTACACCGGTCAAATTATTGGCTTGCCTGTCTTATCGGGTTGGCTTTGACAGCAAGATCAGTGACGCTGACTTCGATGCGCCCGTCCTTGCGAGGGAAGAGATTGATGTCCGATCCTTTTAGTTTGAAAGGAATGCCATCGTAAATAGCCTGCCTGATCTGCTGGTTGTGGTCAAACAGCACGATCTTTTCTACGGATTCAAACCGCTCGCTGACTCCCCATCCGTACCCAAACACAAAAGCGGCTGTCGCGGTTAAAAACAAGATTATGGAAAAGAATGTCTTCATGATATTTTTTTCTCCTTTACAAGCTACGACATCATATATATTATTTTAACCGTTTGAAGATGAACATCAAAACGGCGAGTTGATTTCAAAAGAAGGATAAGAGGATGGAATAATCTCAGGAAATCTACAAGTGGTTCGCCGGGTCAGTAATGTAGTCCGGCACACCTACTGTTTTAGTATACCATTTTTGATAAGATCTTAACATCAACCCTTATCTCCGCCGCATAAGTTTATTCAGGTCGGCATCGAAGTTGAATAAATGGTCGCCGGAAAAAGCTGCTTTGCGCATAAAATACAGTCTACGATGTCAAGCCCCCGTTCCTCGAACAGGGACAACGCCTTGATAAGCTCCTGCCGGTCATCATTTGCGATCCCCTTGTGGTGCAGGATATCAATGAGACTCCCGGCAACCCGGCTTTGAAATGAGCCATCTTTGCACATTGCATCTGTTCTATTCAAATTGCTTTCAGGCATGCTAATCGCTTCAGATTTGACTGTATTGATGGCAAGACGGGTATTATAAAAAATGGAATACAATATAGACCTTCATGTTCACTCCAGATCGAGTGGTGATTCCGATGCAGACCCTGAAGAGCTTGTTCTGCAGGCAATACGGATTGGTCTTCATGGGATCGCATTCACCGAACATTATTCCTATGAAGCGTCTGAGCCTGCAGAAGTCCTCAAGGAAAAATACAGGAATGACATAATTATATTCCGGGGCGTCGAATTTTCAACAGCTGAAGGGCACTGCCTGATCTTCGGAGTGAATACGGACAAGCTGCTTTCTGCATTCATGTCTATAAAAGATGCTGTGCGAATTGTGGATCAGCACGGAGGGATCCTCATTCCATCCCATCCCTTCAGGGGGATTAACAGCCTTGGTGACAGAGTGAAAAGGACAAAGGGCATATGCGCCATTGAAGGCTACAATGGTTGCAATCTCCACGCATTCAATGCCAGGGCCGTCGAAACCGCTGCGGAATTAAATCTGCCCTTTACGGGCGGATCCGACGCCCATGATTCCGGCAGCGTCGGTCTGTGCTATACAACATTTTCCGATAAGTTGAGTCATGACAACTTTATTTCTGTCATGAAAGCCGGTAATTTTCGGGGAGTGGATACTCGTAAAATAAGTCAGGTGTCATTCGCCCCGGCAAAGAAATAAGAAAAGCATAAATGATGATATGGCAGTTGGAAATCCATGGAATCGCGGGCTTATATTATAACTATCACTTATTCGGATGGTGAATGGTGATATGAGGGATATAAATGCCTAAGTTGGCATTAAACGATATAGAACTCTATTACGAAATTCGGGGCTCAGGCATTCCCCTGCTGCTGATCGCGGGTCTGGCATCTGACTCGCAGAGTTGGCAACCCATAAGCGAGAAACTCGCATCTCATTGCCAGGTGATCACAGTAGACAACAGGGGCGTTGGACGGACAAGTCCGCTTGATACGGATACAGGCATACATGCAATAGCTGCCGATTGTATTGCCCTTGTCAGGCATTTGGGTCTGAAATCGGTCAACATGCTTGGTCACTCGATGGGCGGCTTGGTGGCACTGGATTGCGCTATTCATTATCCTGAATATGTCGGAAAGATGATACTGGCCACGACATCATCTTGCAATTCCAGACGGAATAACGATCTGTTTTCGAATTGGGCATCTTCTCTGGAAACGGGCCTTGATCTGAAGATTTGGTTCAGGTCCATTTTCCACTGGATATTATCGGAGCGCTTTTTTGATGACGTAAAAGCCGTCGAGGATGCATTGCAATTTGAGGTGGATTATCCCTATCTGCCAAATGCGGTCGCCTTCAGAAAACAGGTCCACGCAATCGCGGAGTTCGATTGTACTGATAAGCTGTCCGGCATTGCCGCAAAGACACTCGTGATTGCAGGGAATGAAGACCTGCTTTTTCCTGTCCAGATGTGCAAGGACCTGGCGGGGAGCATACCCGGCGCGGCTTTTAAAGTGATAGACAACGCAGCTCATGCTATCTATATGGAAACCCCTGACGTGTTCGTGGATACTGTCCTGAATTTTTTATTACACTCCTGAATCCTAAAACTCAATAACAGCGATAATGACTACTTAAAAATCGAGACCGCTCCTACTGCGGTGAAGATACATGATTTCGATCGATAATTGTTACCCCTCATAGACTTGCAAGCTCGCTGGAATGCGTGGGCAGTTTCCGTCTTTACCTTTGAAGCGCTTCGTTACACGATTTCAGGCATCCTGATTATCGTGTTGATGTGAAACGCCATCTGTCAACAGGGGCGATGTTGATTTACCCATGCTGCCAAAAGTATAATTTACTTATGTAGTGGATTGTAATACAGGAGGTGTTATATGAGGACTGTTTTATCTGTGAGTTTACCGGACAAGGTGTCAAGAGAGCTTGACAGTTTTTCAAAGGCTACCGGGAGAAATAAGAGCGATATAGTGAAAGAATCCCTGAGCTTATATCTGTGGGAAATAAAACTTAAGACAGTGCAGAAGAAGCTTGGGCCAAAAGCTAAGAAGCTTGGCATCATCAGCGAAGAGGACGTGTTTAAATCGATATCATGATAGCCGTATTCGACACAAATGTCCTAATCGCTGCGCTTGTTACTGAAGGCCTTTGCTCGAAATTATTACATAGGGCGAGGGCAGGTGAATTCGTACTCATTTTATGCCCGTTTATCATGAACGAGCTCCGGCGTATTCTGACAAAAAAGTTTCGACTCTCGCCTGAAGAAAGCGATTTGGCGATGGAAACCGTTAATGAAGCCGCTGGCAAAATTATTGAGCATGACATTAGGATTGTAGACATTTGCAGAGACTCGGATGATGATAACATTCTCGCTTGCACTGTAGCTGCAGGGGCTGATTATCTTGTTACGGGGGATTCCGATCTATTAGGTATAAAGAATTATCTTAACATAGGGATTATACGCCCGCGAGATTTTGAGGCATTGTTTTAAAATCAACACGACAATCAGAATGCCACTAATTTCTACTACAATGCTCCAACCGTCGTGAAGACACTTGGTTTCAATCTGTAATTGTTAACCGTCACATACCGAAAAGATCACCGGCCTACGGAACACGGGTCCGGTGTATTGGCAGGTTAAGTCCCCTCACGAACTCTGAGGCTATACCAAGTATCTCCAGCGTCATGCATAACACCAATTTCATGCTCCTCCTTCATAAACGGGACCAGAATTTCTGGAGCCTCAGTTCCCCATTTATAAGCAGTGAATAGGTGAGGAAAATTGTCCTGGTTTGGATTCGGAGTGTGGAAATAAAGAGCGGTTTGATATGAATCGTGTGCCGCAAAGTTTGTTCCTATTTTTATTTTTTATTTTCGTTCAAGGCAGACTTTTTCAGTTTTAACCACGCGTAAACTTGTATGATCTTTAGCCCGATATATGGAAACAGGATAGCGACCATAATAAAGTACAATATTATTTTTTTAAATTGTGCTGTTATCACAATTTCTGTGGCCGTCAATTTTATAAAAAAAGCAATTGACAGCAAAGAAATTATTACTATGAACCCAACCACGAGCGGAACTATTTTAGCTAACATACTCAGACGCAATATCAAGTCTTGGTTGGGATTGCGCAGACTCTCGAAAAATGATCTTTCCATTTATTTCTTAAATTTTACGCCAAAGCTCACGGGGAGGCTTGCACTGGAGCACAAAGTGTGAATACCGAAAAAGTGTCTAACGCCAAAATAGCGCTGAAGTTTCACGTCGATCCCGTGCGTCGCATCGTTAGCCGTTTTTGAATATTATATATTCTTCTGATTTCGGCCATTCGATTTCTCTTGGGAATTAGTATCTATTTCCAAGAATTTGTGAATATAGCGGACTACTTTATATGTGACTAAAGCAGCAAAGAAAACCGCAAAAACCAATACACCCATTTGTAGAATATTATGCAGTGGCTCGCTGCCGCTAATAAGAAATATTGGAATTGAAAAAACACGTAGCGAGACAGTTAGGATCGTTAGACCAATAAATGCTTCGATTAGGTATTTGGCTATCGATTTCCCTTTAATCATCTTATATTTATCCTGCGGCTAACAATTATTCCACCAACTCGGTATTTACTGAAAAGATTATATCACACTGCAACGGAGATTAGAACACAAATTAACGAAATTCACAATAAAGAATGTTGGAGGTTTTTATCGGAAATCATCGATGGCGCAATGCGGCGGAAACTGGATGTTACTTGGGTGACATCAACATCCTAAAAGACGTGATCATGCCGTGGGCCGCAGACCAGTATGCGGATTCGTTAATGGAGCGGGCGACGGGATTCGAACCCGCGACTTCCAGCTTGGGAAGCTAGCACTCTACCACTGAGTTACGCCCGCTTTTGAAGAAGTTATATTACCACGAAAAAAGTTTATTAATCGAGCATTATTGCGCCGCTCGCAGCCGAACTTACCAGCTTAGAATACCTGGAAAGATAACCATGCTTTATCTTTGGCTGCGGCTTTTTCCATGCCGCAAGCCTGGCTTTGATTTCCTTGTCGGAAACCATAAGCTCTATCCTTCTTTTGGCGATATCGATCCCTATTTTGTCGCCGTTTTTGACTATCGCTATGGGTCCACCCTCCATAGCCTCTGGTGAGACATGTCCGATGCAAGGGCCGCGAGTGCCACCGGAAAAACGTCCATCCGTAATCAGCGCTACCGACTCGGAAAGTCCCATGCCCGCAATTGCAGAGGTTGGCGAAAGCATCTCCCTCATTCCGGGTCCGCCCTTCGGTCCTTCATACCTGATGACCACGACATCTCCGGCTTTTATCTGTCCGGCCATGATCGCTTTCATCGCCGCCTCTTCCGAATCGAACACCTTTGCCGTGCCCTCGAATTTCATCATGTTCTTGCTGACAGCTGTCTGCTTTACCACTGCGCCGTCCGGGGCGAGGTTTCCCTTCAGCACAGCTATGCCGCCCTGCTTGTGAAAGGCCTTGTCCGTCGGCCTGATCACGTCTTCATCGAAAACAATGGCATCTTTCGCTATCCGCGCAATGCCTGTACCGGAAACGGTCGGATTGTCCTTGATCATGTCCCTGAGGCTATGCATGACCGCCGGAATTCCGCCCGCCGTATCAAGATCCTCCATATAGGATTGCCCGCCCGGAATCATGTTGGTAATATGAGGCGTCTTCCTGCTTATCTCGTCAAAAATTCCAAGAGGCAAATCAACCTTTGCATCATGGGCGATGGCCGGAATATGAAGCGCGGTATTGGTGGAGCCTCCAAGCGCAAGGTCTACCATGATTGCGTTTTCAAATGCCTTCTTAGTCATGATTTTGCGCGGTGTGACATTCTTCTTTATCAGTTCCACAATCTTCACGCCGCTCTCAAATGCGATCCTTTTCTTCTGAGCAAGTACAGCCGGAGCCGTGGCGCAACCGGGAAGGCTCATTCCAAGGGCCTCAGTAACACACGCCATGGTATTGGCGGTATACATGCCCTGGCAGGAACCGGCGCCGGGACATGCGCACATTTCCATTCCCTGAAGCTCGTCAGCTTTTATCAGGCCCTTCTTGAATTTCCCCACAGCCTCGAATGTATCACTCGTAAGATTAAGCCGGCGTCCCTTCAGGCGCCCGCCGAGCATCGGTCCGGCAGTGACTACAATGCTGGGGATATTAAGCCTGGCAGCTGCCATCAGCATTCCGGGGGTGATCTTGTCACAGTTCGTAAGCAGCACGAGTCCGTCGAGCCGATGCGCCTCGGCCACAGTTTCTACCATGTCGGCGATCAGTTCACGCGATGCAAGCGAATAATGCATACCTTTGTGCCCCATGGCTATTCCGTCGCAAATGCCCGGGACCCCGAAAAAGAAGGGATAACCTCCGCCGGTATGGATTCCCTTTTCGATGAACCTTTCAAGATCGCGCATCCCGATATGCCCCGGGATCAGATCGGTAAAGCTGGTCGCTACACCTATAAAAGGCTTGTCCATCTCGCTGCGCGGCATACCGGTGGCGAAAAGCAGTGCCCGGTGGGGCATGCGTTCGATTCCGCACTTTATCGTATCGCTTCTTCTCATAAAAATAGTATCCCCTTCTCTTTTGGATCGGCAGATGCCGTAAAGAAATCTCGCAGCTACTGCAGGTATATGCTCAGTTAGTTGTTATTGTTGTGACGTTTGTAGACCCTGACCAATTCGGCGATCTTGTCTTTTTTCAGAAGTTTTTCCTTCTGCATCCTCTTTCTTTCGAATTCTTCCTCGGGGGTAAGATAATGCTTCTTGTCCATTTCCGCAAGCAACCCGTCCAACTGCTTGTGCTCCTGATAGACCTTTTTGAACTCGTCATTCTCCCTCTGCAGGGCTTCCACGATCTCCTGTTCGGTCATTGAACGCCTCCCCGTATTGATTGTTTATTTATAGAGTCATTTTACAATAAAATAATACAAAAAATTAACTCAAAAAAACAGCTCCGTCAGAGTTCGTCAATTAGCTGCCTTAATCGGGCCAGATCGGAGCCCGTTATTTCCCTGTCCCTGTAATAAAGCCCCTCGAAGCCGTCAACAAATATCAGTGCCTTTTCCCTTAACTCCGGATCGACCACACCTTCAGCAAATTCCCTCAGACCCCGGGACCGCGACCGCATGTATCCCTTTTTTTCCATTATCTTCATGAATCTTTCCACAATCTGCTTGTCGGGAGGCTTTCTCCTGACGTAGAAATACAGGGCAACCCCGGTAGCAATTACCGCTATCAGGGAAAATGCTGCTATGTAAGAATACCTCTTTAAGCCGGACATGTCTATCCCCGGTCCACGAATTGCATTTCTGAATCCCGCAAGGATGGATATCTGCTTATTAAGGTCAAACCCTATGACCATCGCGTTCCAATAATAATTCAGGGCATCGAACAAAAGCCTTGCCTGAAGAAGAAACCCCGGACTCCCTCCGCCGGGGAATGCGCCGGAACTGCCCGGTGTCGGGTCCATCCTTATCCACGCATTGCCGATGTATGCCTCGACCCAAACGTGGGCATTATTCTGCGTTACAAGATAATACCCGCCCAAGTTGTTATAGACCCCGCCTCTGTAACCGGCAACCAGACGCGCCGGAATCCCTGCAATTCTCAGCATAACCGCCAGTGATGAAGCAAAATATTCGCAGTTCCCATATTTATATTTAAGAAGAAAATCCTCGACCGGACGGTCAGTGACCGGGAGACCTTTAAGGGAATATGCGAATTGCCCATCCCTCAAATAATGCAGCATGGCTTCTGCCCGGGATATATCTCCCTCACCCGGCGTAAATCCGCGTACAATCTCCGCGATCCTGCTGAAATCCCTGTGCGGCAATTGCAGGTATTGAGCGGTATCGATCTTTTCCTGCAACGCGACATTCGACAATACCGAGACCGCTGTGTATTTAATCCGCCTGTCGATATCTCTCATGGCAGTTGCCGTAAGGTCTCCTGATATTTCGGCCCCCTTGTAATCGACAGACAGCGGCTTGTCGAGCGCGAACAGATATTTGTTCTCATACGGTTCAAGATATGCGGTCTGCATGACCCTCTTGCCTGAGAAGCTCATATGCTTGTTATCCACCCGTCTTTTCTTGGGACCGGCCCAGGAGCTGCCGTCGAAATAATCCAGCACAATCCCCCGCCAGTAAAGCATCACATCATCGACCTTCTGCGTCTCGACCCTCAAAGCTACTGCCGAGTTTTCCTGTATGATCGATACATCCCCGAGTTTCACCTTATCCGAAAATCCGGCCATTGCCCCGCTCCTGTTCAGAAAATTCAAGAGCGGATAGTCGGACCTCGGCAGTACGACAAACATAAGCGCCGTCACCGGAACAGATATGAGAGGGATCAGAAGGGCCTTTGACACTATATGCGAAAGGTCGGTATTGGTCAGCGTCATTTGGCTGTCTTCGGAATAGAAGGTCAGCAGCACTATGCAGAGCGGCAGCAGGAACGAGAGGATGACAAGGTTAAGCAGGAACTGAAGGTCGAGGGTCATGAGGGCTGAACCGGTCAGCAACAAAGTGGCGATCGCATATATCTGCAAATAATCTCTCGCCTTCTTCTCTTCGAGAAACTTTACAGCTATAAGTATCAGCAGCGCTTCAACCACCGGCGTAGCAATGTCATCGCGGGTTATGCGGAGAAAGTTGAGTGCAATGAAAAAAACAAGCAGGGCATTGAGCACAATCCGCGGGATTGCGTATCTTCTGTAATAGTCGAAGAAAATCGCAAAGATAAATATTGCAGCAAATGCGAGCGAAAAAACGGTCCCCACATACCTGACTACCGAAATGAAAGCCACCAGACCCGCAGCATATGTGAGCACATTCAGGGCGGCCACGATGCCCACACTATAGACTTTCCTGAGACTCGTCATTTCCGCTCCGTTCCGTAAAGGGCGAGTTCTCTGAGCATTGCGAGCTTCCCCAACCCGCCCGCGTCCTGACTATTTGATGCATGGCTGAATACCTTTCCCGCGATCTTGAGGCCTACAGGGGTATTCAGCCTGAAACTCCTGATGATTGCATAAGTTATACACGATATCTTTTCTTCGAGGTCACTTACCGCAACTTTATCGAAATCGATAATAAGCGGGCGGTGGGCCAGGGAAGAGAGTTCCTTGGTCTTCAGGTGTCCGGTCCGCGCAGTCGCCTTCCAGTGAATATATTTTTGCGGGTCTCCGTACTGGTAGTTCCTTATAGAAAGTATTTCGGACTCAAATCCTGTCCTGTCGAGCGTCCTGTCGCCCTTTGCTTTCCTGTCGGCGGCATAAAGGCTTTGGAGCGAGCATTTCCTGGCAGCCGGAAAGACAACGGTTTCGAGAACAGAATCGATACGGCGAAACCGGACAAAGAAATTGAATGGAAAGACGGAAGAAACATATATGTCGTCGATCGTATATCTGCCCCTCCTGGGGAAAGAAATGCTGATAAGAGCGCTTTCCCTTGAGCTCTTGTCAACTACCGGGAAGAGTATTTTAGAATCTCCGGCCATGACCCTTATCAGAAATGAAGGCATGAAACGCTTGTCGTTAATAATAACTACCTTAAGTGGCATAACCGTACCGGCATAAATTTCGTCGGGCGGTTCTATCCTGACGCGAAGTCTCATGAGGTTTCTCCTTCCGAAGAAACCGGATATGCCCATGAAGCTGAGAAGCACCGAGACTATGAGATAGACGAGGTTGTTGCCCGTGTTTACCGCGGAGAAGCCGAGGAAGATTGTAAAGGCAATATAAATCCAGCCTGCCCTGGTTATCCTTATTACGCCGGGACCGGGATGCCTTCGATGATCGATTTTATGATCTCCTTCTTATCGACACGTTCATACTCTTCCCTGAAAATAAGCCTGTGCGGTACCGTGAACTCCGAAAGCTTCTTTATGTCCTCCGGTATCACATAATCCCTGCCGCTGAAATAGGCCCTTGTCTTGGCAGTCGAATTTATTGCAAGTACGCCCCTGGTTGATATACCGGCGAGAATATATTTGTTGCTGCGCGTTGCCTCCACAATATCGAGGACATATTCGAGGACCTTGTCGGACATATACACCGAATCCCTGATTTCTCCCTGCAGTTGCAGCACCTCATCCATAGTCATTACCGGTTCGATGGAATAAAGGTCCTCGCGGCGGCTGCCTCCTCTAAGTATCTCTTTTTCGGATTCCCTCGATGCATAGCCTATGCTGATCTTCATCGTGAAGCGGTCAAGCTGCGATTCAGGGAGCGGAAATGTGCCGAACTGCTCCACCGGGTTCTGCGTTGCAATTACGAAAAAAGGCCTTGCGAGCTTATAGGTATTTCCCTCGACGGTTGCCTGCTTCTCCCCCATGGCTTCCAGAAGCGCACTCTGAGTCTTCGGTGTTGCCCTGTTTATCTCGTCAACCAGCACTATATTGTTAAAAACAGGGCCCTGATGGAAATCGAAAACGCCGGTGTTTTTGTTATAAATGGAAAGCCCGGTTATGTCGGTCGGCAGGAGATCGCTGGTGCATTGTATCCTGCCGAAGCTGAGACCGAGGGCCTTTGCTATGGCAATTGCGAGCGTGGTCTTCCCTAATCCCGGAAGGTCTTCTACAAGCAGGTGCCCCTTGGAGAAAAATGCGATAAGAGAAAGCTTCAGCGCCTTTGCCTTGCCATGCAGGAACGGCGAAAGAAAGTTTATGATTTCTTCAATGGCCCCGGTTTTCTGTTTCATCGGATTATCCCTTCCATCCGAATTTCAATCCTGGCGTTATCTCGGTAAAGTGTAATTTTCATTAAAAGAGAATAGACCTTGTTCAATCAATCGAAAATTTATTCGGACACTATGTTTAGTTCTTGTTGGGAACGCTGCGAACCGGATAACCCGGATTCTTTTAATGAACTTTACCATTTACCGTCTTCTTATCCAGTTTCTTTTATCGTTATATTATATACTTAATCATGGACAAGATACTCCTCAGGCGCACAAGCAGGGTCCTTGCGGGGCACCCCTGGATATTCTCCAACGAATTGGCCTCAAGCCCGAAAAACCACGAGCCGGGCTCCCTCGTCGAGGTCTTCGACATGAAAAAAGAGTTTATCGGTATCGGTTACATCAACCCGAATTCCCTGATAGCCGTCAGACTGCTGACTCGAAAAAGAGCAGATATCGATGCAGACTTCTTCAGGAAGAAAATTTATGACGCGCTTAATTACAGGGAAAGCATCGGCATCAAAGGAGAATCCTTCAGGGTAGTCTTCAGCGAAGGAGATTTTCTCCCCGGCCTGATGGCCGACAAATACGGCGATTGCCTCGTCCTTCAATTCCTCACGCTCGGGATGGAGAGGTTCAGGGACACAATTATCGAAGTCCTTGATGAAATCCTTTCTCCTGCTACGATCGTGCTGAGGAACGACAGTCATAGCAGGACGCTCGAAGGCCTTCCTCTCTCGACTGAAGTCGTGAAGGGGCAGCTCGACAGGTTGCCGGTGATCAGAGAGGGAGCGATTTCGCTTGAGGTCGATCCGCTTGGCGGCCAGAAAACAGGATTTTTCCTTGACCAGAGAGAAAACAGGCTTGCACTCAAAGCCCTTGTCCATGCAGGCGATGGCCTCGATCTCTTCTGCTACTCAGGAGCGTGGGGACTGCATCTTGCGGGCAAAGGGACATCGGTCACTTTTGCGGACTCTTCGGAGTCGGCCCTTGAGCGAGTGAGATCCGGCGCCGCACGCAATGGGGTTGAAGGTGCTTGCTCATTCAAAAAGGCTGATGTCTTTGCCTTCCTTAAAGAAGAGGCCGACGCGGGCAGACGGTATGACTTCATAATCCTGGATCCCCCGGCCTTTGTGAAGAGCAGGCTCAAGATCAAAGAAGCGCTCAAGGGCTACCTCGAAATAAATACATATGCGATGAAACTGCTGAAAGAAGGCGGTATCCTTGCCACCTCATCGTGCTCTCATCACATCGACAAAGCTGTCTTTCTCGATATGCTCAGGGATGCATCAAGAAACTCGCGGAGGCAGTTCAGGCTGATCGAATACCGTTCACAGGGCAGAGACCATCCGGTCCTTTTGTCCGTGCCCGAGACCGAATACCTGAAGTGCGCGTTCCTGCGTTTATATTCATAAACAACCCGCGCGATGTGGTTCATTAATCGACCGGTTGCAAGTAAGCCTTATCGTTGCAAAAAGTTTTCCCAGGTCGGGACATGAGGAACGCCCCCCCGCTAAATTCAATTGCGCTTATAATCCAGGCACGTATTACTTTTTTTCCTCTATCTTCAAGAGGCTTTTTACAGATTGCACACCCTTAATTTCACGAATCTTGGCTACAAGGCGGTCTTCCGTTTGTCTGCTGTTGACAAATCCGGTAAGTACAACATCTCCCTGCGTAACCGCAACATCGATTTTAAAATAATGGGTGTCCGGGTCTTTGACTATTGAGGCAGTTACCTGTGTGTGAATTTCAGAGTCATCGACATTTTGTTTTGCAGTTTCACCTGTCATACTTGCACAGCCGGCCAAAATAGCCAGGCCAAATACCATTAATATTGCAAAAGCAAGAATCTTCTTCATTTCTCTCCTCCTTGCGGAAATTTTAAACCAATACTCTTCTGACCCATAATATAAAGCCATATTACCGGTTAAATTAAGCTATCTCCTATAGTGTTCATGGCGTTCTCCCTGCTCCCCAAGGATGTATCCTGTGATGCCTCCAATGCCGGCCCCAACGACTGCGCCGACCGCAGGATCACCGCCGGAAAATGCACCGACCAGACCGCCGCCTACCGCACCGACAGCAGCGCCACTCAGAGTTGTTTGCTGTTCCCTGTTCATTCCGTAACAGCCCAAGGCAAGAATGAATGCAATCAATATAAACAAAATAACGAAGCGTCTCATATCATCTTTCCTCCATGGTCGACATGTAAAGCTTTCTAATTCAACGGACGTCCATTAATGCCGGTTTTAATATTCGGTTTGATCATTATCTTCCATATTACACTCATAACCGGCGTTTCAATTTGATCAGGATAGTCAGCGTAATATTTGTCTATCCTTGCAATCACGTCATTCATAGGAATACCCGCCATTCCTTCAATGACCTTTGCAACGAAGTCTTCTCTTTTGAGATTGGGGTATTTCTCCATCAGGTGCTGCTCTACAGCAACTACATGTCCGAATCCCCAGATGAATGCCACCTTGGCCTCCTGCGACATTTTCTGCCACATGCCGCCTGTCAGAACGGGCATTCCCAATGTCTCTTTCAATTCTTTTGCGACGGCATTTCGGTCGGCCTGATGCCCGGAGTTTTTCTCGTCAGCCTGCAAGTACATCGGACCAGTAAAGCAAAAAAGTAAAAAGATAATTATTAAAGATGTTCCAAGGGCGAATTTCTTAATCAAGGATCACCTCCGACTTAAAGTAGTAGTCTGTTAGTACGTGTTAGCATCAGGTCCCCGCCTGTTGCCGATCCTAAATAGAAACGACTGCGTATACACTCAAGAGCAATTGTTCTCCTTTACAGTATATTGATCCTCATTCGGAAAGGAAGTAGTTCGCAGTCTGATTTTTTCGTAGGATTACGTGAAATGATTGTGGCGGTTTTTGTCTTACAAAAAGGCTTGGCTGAGCTGAATATTTCCGGAACAAACCGATGTCAGCCTTTTTTTTTTCAAGTTTGGCGCGGAGTTTA
>DATJOY010000067.1:0-5819 GCA_035506695.1 Dissulfurispiraceae bacterium | reverse complement strand
AAAACTATAAGGGCCGCAGCTACCTGAACCAGATGGGCTGTTGTGCCGCCTTCGACGATGTTACCGGCTATGATTGCCCCAACGCCGAAAATCAGGCCCAGCAAAGCGATAATGTCCATTGTTATCTTCGCCCCTTAACGTACCGGCATATCAGGAGATTTCATTGCCCGTCCAATGCATAGATCATTATAAGTCTTGCATGGCTAATTATCAAGCGCATCCATGCTGTTTATTATCGGCAAATAAGAAACGTTCTTTAGCCAGGAACTCTTATGATTTCAGGGTAAGATAGCCCGAGAAAAGTATCATCAGCCCGCCCGCTAAAGTTGAGATGCCCACAGCCTCATTCAGAAATATCATACCGAGGATTATAACGCAGACTGGTTCCAGATATCCGAGTATCGACGCAGTGTACGCAGTGACCTCTTTCATTCCCCTGAAGTACAGGACAGGCGCGGCGATAGAATGAACAGTGCCCATGACGGCAAAGGCCCACCACGCGGAGGCGAAATTCTCCGGTAAGCGAATAAAAGGCAGGAGCATGAGCGCGATGATCGTATTTTGAAAAAAAGTCATCACTACCGGATCATAGGACGGTGCCAGGAGCCTGAGAATAATTATCAGGACGCCGTATGCGAAGCCGGACAAAAGGCCGGCCATGATCCCGACCGCATTATGGTCTCCGGCAAAGAAAAGGCCGACAAACTGGTCAGCTGATGCCCCCAGCATTATCCAGAGCCCTGCGGTTGCTGCAGCTACTGCGATTGCAATCTTGACGGATGGCCGCTCCTTCAGGAAAAGAGGGGCAATAAGGGCCACAAAGATAGGTGCCGTATAGTGGGTCAGCACTGCGTTAGCAACAGATGTGTTCTGATAAGCGAAATAGAATGAGAATGTATTGATAAGGCTTATCGGGCCGAGTGCTAAAAGAGTCTGAAACGGACGAATGCCCTGCAGTGAAATTTTCTGTTTCCTTAACACCATGAATAGGCCGAGGGAAGAAGATGAGATGAGACATGAGAAAAAGATAAGTACCGAAACAGGCATCCCCGAATATTTTATGATTATCCCGGACGAACTCCACAGGACGACTGCAAGCAGGATCCGGGTCATCGGACGGTGCCTGCAGTGAAAACCTGTTGCAAATTCATGAATATTGTCATCATAATTAATCTATTAGGTCGGGACGAAAAAAGCAATGGCGAAACAGTATGTCGGCGAAAGCAGCAAATAGGAATATATGAGCACTAAATTCCGGACGATCAGCAGCAAGGGATATCTCCCTTTCGCAGCGAGTAAACTCGTTGTCGGGACAAAACTGCCGTTTGAAGTTTATATGAAAGAGGGCGGCATATTCAGACTGGTTTTCGACAGCGGCACGGAATACACCAAGATCACCCAGGAATCCCTTGTAGACCGAGGACTTCATGAGCTATATATATCGGACGGCGACAAGGAAGTTTTCACGGCATACGATTCAAAGAGCGACAGTGACGGTGCATCGGTCCTCGACAGTCCGAAGGCCTTCAGCGATTATTCATTCCGCAAGGACAACTATTATCAGATTGACAAAAATATGCTGATGAAGGATACGTCTGTACCGTTCAGTATTTATGCCATGAAGAACTATGCCTATTCCCGCGTCCTGCCGGCCACTCAGGAACTACCGGCAGTAATCAGCGATGATGTCCTGTCCATACCGGGCGATATTCTTATTTCCAAATCCGATGTGCCGCTTTACAACGAGTACCTTAACTCGGTCCTTCAGTCATCAGATATAAACCGCAAAGATATTGAACGAATGCAGGCCCTTGTCATCAAGGAGAATTCCAAGATTATCGTCAAGGACCTGTTCGACAATCCGCGCAGCGGGGAAAAGATAAAAGAGGCGCAGAAGTCCGTCAACAACATGATCGACTCTCTTATCCGCAACAGGGAAACTATAAATGACCTTGTATCACTCAGGGGATTTGATTATTACACATATACTCATTCCGTTAATGTGGGCGTCCTTGCCATAGGCCTCGGACTGGCGGCCAATCTCAGGAGAGGGGACGTTGAAAAACTGGGCATGGGGGCATTGCTGCATGACATAGGAAAGAGCATGCTGCCTTCCGAAATCTTAAATAAACAGGGGAAGCTCGACGGCAGGGAATTCTTCATTATCCAGAGCCATGTCCTTGAGGGTGAGAAGATATTGAGGGAAAACGGAAGGGTCCCTGAAGAGTCTCTTCCGGCTGTCCTTCAGCACCATGAAAAAATAAGCGGGCGCGGATATCCTTCCAAACTTACCGATAACGAAATAAAACTCTTCGGCAGGATTACGGCCATCGCCGATTGCTACGACGCGCTCACAACTACGCGTCCCTATCGCCAGGCGATGACACCCTTTTACGCGCTTGCAACCATTTCCAAAGAGACGGGAAATTACGACCCCGAACTCCTCAAGGTCTTCATCAAGATGCTCGGCAAAATCTGATCATGGACCTCTTCGACTCAGACCCCGCTACCGGCAGTAAAGAAAGGGAAGCGGGCGAGACCGACCCTCTCGCTTACCGGATGAGCCCGCGCACGCTTGACGAGTATGCCGGGCAGGAGCATATCATCGGCAGGGACAAGCTACTCAGACGGGCAATCGAGGCCGACCGGATAACCTCAATTATTCTTTATGGCCCGCCGGGGACAGGCAAGACGGCACTTGCAAGGGTGATCGCGGCAAAGACAAAAGCGCATTTCGAGTGGCTGAACGCCGCCACTGCCGGGCTGGATGATCTGCGAAAAGTCATACAGTCAGCCAGAAGCCGCAGGCGCAAAGGTATTCGCACCATTTTATTCCTGGACGAGATACACCGCTTCAACAAACTCCAGCAGGATGCGCTGCTTCCAGACGTGGAGGAGGGCAATGTTATTCTTATCGCTGCAACTGTTGAGAATCCTTTTTTCTATGTCAATTCGGCGCTGCTGTCGCGGAGCCAGGTCTTTGAACTTAAGCATCTTGCAACTGAAGATATCATGAAGATAATGAAGAACGCCCTTGCAGACCGCGAGCGGGGCCTTGGGAAAATGAACATTATTGCCGAAGAAGAAGCGCTTGTTCATATTGCCAAAATGTCGGACGGAGACGGGCGCAAAGCACTCTCAGCGCTTGAGATAGCGGCGCTTACCACGCAGCCTGATGAGAAGGGCGTCATAAGGATAACACTCACAGTAGCAGCGGAATCGATTCAGAAAAAAGTAATCGTATACGACAAAAAGGGAGACCAGCACTACGATACCATCTCGGCGTTCATAAAGAGCATGAGAGGGTCTGATCCTGATGCGGCGATATATTATCTGGCCAAGATGATATATGCCGGCGAAGACCCGAGATTCATCGCCCGGCGGATCGTGATCTGCGCGTCCGAGGATGTGGGCAATGCCGACCCGATGGCCCTCGTGGTTGCGACATCCGCCTTGCGTGCGGTGGAGTTCATCGGCATGCCCGAAGCCAGGATAACGCTTGCGCAGGCGACCACATATGTAGCATCCGCGCCCAAAAGCAATGCGGCATACAAGGCAATAGATGCGGCGCTTGAAGACATAAAGACTGAAGAGACCATGGAAGTTCCCGATCATCTCAAGTCTACAGCATATTCAGGGGCAAAGAAGCTCGGACATGGGGAAGGCTACAAATATCCGCACGACTTCGGCGGGCATGTCGAACAGGAATACCTGCTTAAGAAAAAGAAATACTACAAACCGTAGTGGTAGTATTCACTTCGCATAGCCCGAAGTATTTGTCTCTCGCGCACTGAATTAGTATTTGTTTCGGATTAATCAAGCCCAAAAATGAAATCACGAGTCTGTAAATAGAGAGGATTGTTTTTTTGGGTCGGCAGCCCCGAAAACACAGACAGTGCGCTTCGATTCAATTACTTCAGGCTGTGCCGTCTATTAAATGCTTCTCCTCATATTTTTTCCATTCAATTATTGATAATCTGTAAATGTATAAGGAGGTGTGATATGACTGCATTGAACATGACGCTTAAAAGAAATATTCCGGAAATAGATGCTGCTGTCCCCGAATTAATTGAGACTGCCACCTTTGCACTCGGCTGATTCTGGGGGCCTGACTCCCAGTTCGGGAGTATCCCCGGTGTTATTCGCACGAGAGTTGGATATTCAGGCGGCACCGTGAAAAATCCGACTTACCATAATCTTGGAGATCATTCCGAAACCCTGCAGCTCGATTATGATCCGTCGATTATAACGTTCTCACAACTTCTGGATATTTTCTGGGCGAGCCACGATCCCGCCGAAGGTTCATGGTCACGCCAGTACATGGCTGCCGTGTTTTATCACAGCGATGAGCAAAGAAGACTGGTTGACCTGACTGTTGAGCGTGAAGCAGCTGCGCGCAAGCGCGAGATCAGGACGCTGACGATGCCCGCCGGGATTTTCTATCTTGCTGAGGACTACCATCAGAAGCATGCACTTCAGAGTGATTATGATCTTATGTCTGAATTCAAAAAAATGTACCCCGACTTCCGAGATATAGTCAATTCAACAGCGGCTGCCAGGGTCAACGGAATATTGGGAGGCTTTGGAAGAAACTCTCTTCATGAGCCCGAACTGGACAGCTACAGCCTGTCCGATAAGGAAAAGGCGCGTCTGTTGGGTTATCTCAAAGCATCTCATTAGCTCTGTCATTAATGACTTAACTGACGGTGCAACTAAGAGAGGCGCCCTGTTTCTGCGCCTCTCTCAGTAAATGATTTTTGCAAATGGGCATGTCAGTGTCTGAATGCGCGCTGGCCGGTTAAGACCATAGTGACTTTCGGGTTCGCTTCGTTGCATGCCTCGATGGATTCGTAGTCCCGCTCCGAGCCGCCGGGATTCACGATGGCCCTTATGCCTTCCTTTATTCCGACATCGACACCGTCGCGGAACGGGAAGAATGCGTCTGAGACCATTGTTGATCCTATGAGTCCGCCTTTGTCGCGCTTTGTTTCCTCATCGATTTCTTTTAAAGCGGCGACATCGCGCTTGCCCTGTGAAGCTTCAAGCTCGAAGGTCTTATACGGCACGCCGTGACGTTTGAAACATAGCGCGTCTGCATATTTCGTATAAGCCTTGAAGACCGCAATCTCGGCCACGCCCACGCGGTCCTGCTCGCCCGTGCCGATGCCGACGGTTACGCCGTTCTTCACATATATGACCGAATTGGATGTAATTCCCTGCTCGACATTCCAACCGAAAAGCATGTCATCATACTCTGCATCCGTAGGTTGCCTATCAATGGAGTATTCCTTTCCTTTATAGGCGGTCTTGGCCGGAAGGAAATCGTCTTTAGTCCTGATCTTATTCACAGGCGACTGCTGGACGATGATGCCGCCGTCGATCAAACATTTGAAGTCAACGAACCTCATAAAGCGGTGTTTTTCAAGCGTGCGGATAGCGTCTATACGCACGATCCGCAGGTTCTTCCTCTTTGCGAGAATCTCGAAAGCCCCGTCCTCATAATCAGGTGCGCCGACAACCTCAAGATAATTGGCATTAACCATTTCCGCAGTGGCTTTGTCCATAGGCCTGTTGACTACTAAGCATCCGCCGAAGGCGGCTATGCGGTCTGCCATATTCGCCTTGTCATAAGCTTCGTACACTGTGCTTCCATACGCTGCGCCGCATGGGTTGTTATGTTTCATGATTGCCGCAGCAGGTCGATCAGAAAGGTATTTGAGAATGTTAAGGGCGTTATCGAGATCGGTCAGGTTCGTCTTGCCGGGATGTTTGCCGGCCTGCAGCATCTCTTCCTCGGTAATGCGGCTGACAAGGCCGTT